>JBCCEO010000056.1:0-18465 GCA_039030255.1 Planctomycetota bacterium
CACTACTTACACGACTCAGCAAGTTCAGCAGCCTTACACCTACACGGTTCAAAAGTGCCGCACTGAAACTCGCACTCGTCCTGTAACGGTTACGAAGTACAAGACCGAAGAAAAGTCTCGAATGGTCACTGTTAACAAGTGCCGTACCGAAACTAAGACTCGTACGGTCAACGTTACCAAGACGAAGACTGAAACTCGTACTCGCATGATTCCTGTTACGAAGACTCGTCAGGAAACTCGTTCTCGAATGGTCAGCGTTCAGCGTTGCCGTCAAGAAGAGCGAACTCAAGACTACCAAGTAACGAAGTATCGCACCGAGCAGCGTACTCGCACTGAGAAGAAGTGCAGCTACACTACCGAGCAACGTACTCGTACGCAACAAGTTTGCAAGACCGTTCAAGAGACTCGTACTCGAATGGTTCCTCAAACTACTTGGTCCGAAGAAACTCGTACTCGTCAAATTCAAGTACAAGTTCCCGTTGAGAAGACTCGTGAGTACACCGTAACTGAGTACGATTCTGTTCAAGAACAGCAAGAGTACACTGTAACGGTTATGGACCAAGTCCAAGAAGAAAAGACTGAGAACTATAACGTTTGCGTTCCTGTAACGACCCAAAAGGAAGTTCAAGTTTGCAAGACGATCATGGTTCCTCAAGAAGTTACCGTTCCTGTAACCAGCGGTTGCGGTGGTGCTGTAAGCCCATGCAACAGCGGTTGCGGTGCAACTGTTAACACTGGCTGCAACGGCTGTGGCTCTGTTAGCACCGGTTGCGGATGCGGCAGCTAGTTGTTTCGGCTTAGCTTGCTAAGCCGACAACGCGAAAAACTGAAAAGGCTGGTTCCTCACGGGATCAGCCTTTTTTCGTAGGCATAGCAACAAGCCCCACTCACTCACCCTCCCGCGCAGCGAGCTTCTCTCTACACCAACCCGAAGCGTGAGCGAGTCTCCTCTTTCTGGACACAGGCACCGCCTTTTGCACCCCCAGCCCTAGAGGCTTGGCGAAATTTCGCATCATCTCACCCAAGCTGTGGTTTACCGAAGTGGCTTGCTAGCTTGGCTTGGCGAGCTTAATCTCTTGCTAGCGTGCGTCAGAAAATCCATTCGTACTCGTCCAATTGCAACTCATCTGATGCTCATTTGCACTTCCATAAAGGACTTAGGAGGCTTCGCCCATGTTTATGTCAAACTCCGACACAGATCCCGCTCCAGACGCCAATTCCGATGCTCAGCCAGAAGAATCTGCGGCCGAGCAAGCTGCCAATCAAACGGGAGAAGCTGCACAAGAAGCGGCTGATCAGGCAAATCAGGCTGTCTCGGGAGTTCTTGAATCACTGGGAGTTCCACCGGATCTTGTGCAGTACGTTGCGCCAGCGATTAGTGCTCTGCTGATCATCATCGTTGGTTACTTCGTCGCGAAGACGCTGTCTCGATTGATCGGCAAGCCAGTAACGAACCGAGTCGACGAAACGTTAGGCAAGTTTGTTAGCAAGATCGTCTTTTACGTCATGATGACCTGTGTGCTTCTGGCGGTCCTGGGGATGTTTGGCGTCAACGTCACGAGCTTTGCGGCCATCCTGGGTGCCGCGGGATTCGCCGTTGGCTTAGCCTTCCAAGGCACGCTCGCCAATTTCGCAGCTGGTGTCCTACTGCTGGTCTTTAGACCCTTCAAGGTGGGTGATGTGATTAACGCCGCTGGAATCACTGCAAAGGTAACTGAGCTTGATCTATTCACGACCGTGATGGATACGCCCGACAACCGGCGCATTGTGGTTCCCAACGGAGCCATTGCGGGCGGAACCATCGAGAACATCTCATTTCATTCCGAGCGACGTGTCGATGTGGCTGTTGGGGTGGATTACTCCGCATCTGTCGACGAAACTCGAGCCGCGTTGGAAGCTGCAGCCGAGACCTTGAGTGATAAGTTGTTGACAGGCGATGGCCGTGGCTACCAAATCGTGCTGGGTGGCTTGGGCGACAGTGCAGTCAACTGGACCGTTCGATTCTGGTGCAAGGCCGAGGATTTCTGGGGCGTAAACGAAGGCCTTACTCACGCGGTGAAGGATTCGCTCGACGAGGCCAACATTGGCATTCCATACCCAACGATGGACCTCAATGTGGTCAACCAAGGATCTTAGCAAGATCCAATTATCCGAATTCGATCAAGGCTGGCTCGTAGACGGGGCAGCTTATCTAAAATGACCGGAAACGGCTAGCTCGGAAACAACAGTTCGCAATGCGAGGACGTTTTTATGTCTCCGGACCTCATTGCCACAAAAAGCAACAGGGGATAGTTATAGTCGATGCTGGCGAATCCAGCCCGGGTTCTTGTCTGGCCGAATGATTGCGTATTTGCTCGCTAGCATCGACGCTGGACTTCAAAACTCAGTTCCAGGGACGAAGCACCAAGAATTTTGTGTGACAAGCAATCTGTAAGCTAAATTTCATCGTCTCACAACTCACGGAAACAGTCTTCTTCGCGGAAATTGACTGCTTCGTCTAGTCTCGGGCTAATTTATTTGTGTCCAGGCACTGTTTGCGTCCGTTCGGCTCTCTTTGGGTTTCGTGGAATTGCATCAGTGTGTGATTCTTGCGTCGAAGACTTTTTGCGTTACAATTCGAAGCAAGACGGCGCTGGTTAATTTGCAAGAAGGCACACATCATGACTAGAACCTTTCGGTACTTCTTTTCTCTTCTGTTGCTCGTTGGTTTTTCCTTCCACGCCTACGCTGGCAATGATAACGACATTCTCCCCCTGGATCGGAGGGACTACCAGAATTGCCCCAAGACAGGAGCGGAGGCGCGGGAACGCGCGCGAATCCATTTTGGTCAGAAACATTTTTCTGCGATGAAAACGATTTCATTCACAAGATTCGCACGGAGAGCTGGTCCGAAAATGAAGGTTGGAAAACAGAATACCCTCCAGAGCTAGAGAGGCCGGTTTTTCCGGAAGGCCAACACAGTGTCACATCTACGAAGATTGCAAACTTTAGTGAGTTTGAGCAAGAGACTGCTACTGACACGATAAATTCGCGAGAATTCAATATTGCCGAGGAGCTTGGGGTCGTGGAAACCACGATAACCGAAGCAGCTTTGGCTTGGGTCAACGCAGATCGTGACTGGTTCTACACGACGCTTGAGCGAGGGTACCATCGTCTGGAGCAGACTTGGGATACTACAATTGCTCGTGCAAATTATGTCCCGCAACAGCGCGTATGGACCCTACCAGCGATGAAGAGTGGTGACAGCGTTCTGGTGAACGTGCTGGATCTTAGCTACCTCCCTGGCGAAATGGATTATGATTCGCTGGAACAAACGAATTCAGAATCTGTCAGCGTGACTGGTGGTGGAGCTGTATTCGTTGACATCAGCTGGTCGGACTCGTTTACTTTTATCAGCAATTGCGAGTGGTGGTACGACTTCAACGACGCTGTAGTTCCAGCAAATTCGTACTCTAGCTCAGGCTCCCATGCACACCTCGACATTCCTTCACATGTCGATAACAATTCCTTCTCGTGGCCTCACGCGTGGTTGACTGGGCGTGGTGGTAATGGAGGCCCTGGAAATGGTGGCGGTGGCTGGTAGCTCATTTCAAGCGTGCAGGTTCAGCAATGCAAACGGCTAGGTTCACAATTTGCTTCTTCCTTTGCCCCTTCGTGCTAGGGAATGCTCAGGGCATTGCACAGCAGTTCCCACCGTCAGCAGAAGGAATCGTGTCTGATGCGCGGGGGTTTGGCGCTCTCAAACTCCTTTGCGAATCGGAGGCCATTCAGGCAAGATTCTCAATCGACACGACGTTAGAAAAAGAGCTCAAGCTTCTTCTTGGCCAAGCTATAAAACGATTAGAGGCTTTTCCTGTACGCCGTGGGTCTCGTGTTACTTTCATAGAACCGCTCGATCGCTTCTTGGAGCCAGAAATCGAGAAAATGTTTGGAAAGGAAGCCTTCCAGGAGTTTTCTCGCGCAGTTATTCGCCAACGGCGAAGTGAAAGCGTCGCAAGGGGTCGGTCGCTTATTGCATTCTTGTATCTTCCAGGCGTAGCCAACTATGTTGGTTGCGAGCCGCAGCTTTCTACCTTGACATTAAAAAGTCGCGAATACGAATTGAACAAAGGCAATTCTTTTCGAATGCGTATCGAATTCCTAGCTCAAGCATCGGAAGAACTTTCGCTTCGTGCGAGCGACAGATTGCGTGACGTTTTGGGGGAAGAAGTTGTTTCAAATCCAAGGAATCGTCAATCGCCCGCTAGCAGCGAACCTTTTCGGTTCCCTATTCCTAATAGTGGTTCCTCATTAGTTAGCGCTCTTTCGAGCACCAACATCAAAGATTCGATCGGTGGCGACGAGTCGCTTGCAGCACAAGCTCAGGAGCTTGCAGCTGAAATCCGAAGCGAGGCAACCCAATTGCGTCATGAAGAACTCCGCCTTGCCCGGAAAGAAGGCCGTGCGCCTGAAATGCGGAGAATTACGTCGGAGATGGACGCAAAGTTAGTGAAATCGATTCACTTGATCCTGACAGAGAAACAGGAACGCTTGCTCTCTCAGTACTTCGCGCGTAGTTTTGCAGGCGGAAGCTTGACGCGTTTCATTTCAGCTCCAGGTGTAAAGGAGTACCTCGATAGCCCAAATGAGTATCAGCAGCTCATGTCGCACTGTCAAAAACTTGAACGGGAAATACTTCTCAAGAATCGCGAATTTCGGCAGAAGAGTACGGATGCATTTATTGCATCTTTGTCACCTGAGGTGCTCCGTCGGCTTGAGGCATTGGTCGATCCGAAGGAATGGAAAGATCAGCCTCGCTCGACCAAATAGCGCGACAGCGACATGTTAAGCGCCGCGGAATCGGGCAAGTTGGATCAAGAGAACCAAGCCAGTGCCCGCGCTCGTAACCAAGGAACGCGCATGGTCGTTTTCTAAACGAGTCTGGCCGCAATTCTTTCCAGACTTTGGTCGCCTTCCGCGAAAGGATGCGGGTGCTTTGTCGGGGCAAGTGTCGATCAAGCTTGAAACTTTGATTCGCCCTGCCATCCTCGCTGTCGTTTTTGAGAATCTTGAAGATTTGCTGTAAGGTGACGGGCAAGGCTTCGAGTATCTCATTGCGGACGGGATTCTCGCAGGATAACCTCGCATGCGAGAAATCTCGTCAGCTCTCGTCTTTTCAGTCTTTTTACGAGCAAACGCCGCTCCAAGGCCTCATTCACCATGTCACCGCTGCCTGAAACTCGAATCAGCTTGATCCTGCGGCTAGCAGGAACGAGCGACGTTCAGGCTTGGCAAGAGTTCGCTGATCTCTATGCACCAGCCGTCTACGGGCTGGCCATGCGCCGCGGATTACAGCCGGCGGACGCCGAGGATGTGACGCAGGAAGTGTTGTTCGGCGTTGCTCGGGCCGTCGAACGCTTCGAGCCGAATCCCGAGCGGGCCAGCTTTCGCACTTGGCTCAGCCATATTGCACGCAACATGATCACGGATTTCCTCCGGCGACGCTCGCGCAAAGCCACGCCAAGTAGCCTGGACGAAAGCGGCAGTGACGCAGCGGATCCGTCCCCCTCAATCGACCTTTTGGAAGAGCAGGCCTTTGAGTCCGAGTATCGTATGGCCGTGTTTCAACTTGCCGCCCGCCATGTTCGGGCCCGAGTCAGCGATTCGAATTGGCAGGCCTTTTATCGTACCAACGTGCAGAACGAAGACTTGGCGACTGTCGCGGAATCGCTAGGCATGCCACTCGGCAACCTCTACGTCGCCCGCAGCCGAATTGTGAAGATGCTACGCGAAGAAACCGCACGCTTGCAGCAACAGTACGGCGAAGGCCTAGAACTGCAACTCGCCCAAGAAACACCTCTCGAACAAGGAGGCGCATCATGAATCCGTCCTCCCCTGCCACCACCGAATGTCCTACTGTCGAAGCATTAACCGCCTTGCTAGATCCCTTGGCGGACATCCCCTGCGAAATTTCAGAACACTTGGAGCAGTGCCCAAACTGCACCAAGACGCTTGAATGGCTCGCCGGCTCCGATGTCTGGGAGGAATCCCAAGCAAGCTTGCAAAACACGCAGTACGAACATCACCGTCATCAGGCAACCATCCGCGTCGTCAATTCGATCTGCGCATTGTCAGGTGATTCCAGCGTAGCTCAAGATCCTCTTTGCGAACATGAAATCGAACAACTGGCCCAAGTACTGGAGCCTGCAAGCCACCCCGAACTTCTTGGGCGTATTGGTCGCTACGAACTGGAGCAGCTGATCGGGCGCGGAGGCATGGGCCTTGTCTTCCGTGCTTATGACACCGAATTGCACCGTATTGTCGCCATCAAGACCTTGGCGGTTCACTTGGTGCCAATCGGTGCCGCACGCGAGAGGTTTATTCGCGAAGGACGAGCCTGCGCGTCGCTCATTCACCCTCACATTGTCCCAATTCACGATGTAATCACGGACGGTCCCGTGCCGGCATTGGTCATGCAGCTTGTGGCTGGACCGACTCTGGAGGACTGGATTCAGCAGAACGGTCCGATGCCTTGGCGACAAGCTTCCGAGTTGATGATTCAGCTGCTGGACGGCTTGTCCTTGGCACATGAGAAGGGATTCGTGCATCGTGACATTAAGCCCGGTAACGTTTTGCTGGAAGTAGATGCGTCACGGGCACTACTGACCGACTTCGGTTTAGTCCGAACACTTGACGACGCCACGCTAACTCGAAGTGGCATGCTGGCGGGGACACCGGATTACATGTCACCCGAGCAGGCTCGAGGAGAAACGGTCGAAGGTAGCAGCGATCTGTTTTCTATCGGCGCAATGTTCTACCACATGCTGGCCGGTCATCCACCCTTTCGGGCTCCTGACGCGATGGCAATTCTGAACAGAATTTGCCACGAAAAGCATCGCAGCCTGTCGGAATGTTCTCAAGACTTGCCGCGGGAAATCGTTTCCTTTGTGGACGGGTTGCTGCAGAAGGATTCTTTGCGTCGCTTGAGCTCCGCCAGCGAAGCGCGGGAGGAACTGGAGAGAATATCGCGCGCCCCTTTACAAGTCGCTTCTGAACGAGAAAAACAGCACAACAGCCTTTCCAAGCTGAAGACCTGGCAACGCTGCGTCGTGCTGCTGTTTGGCGCAATTGCGGTATGGGCTTTGCCGTCATTCATTTCGAGTTGGTCGACGCCAAATCTGACTCCGGAGGTCGAGTTTGGGCCAGAGGCCGAAAGAGAGCTAAGCGAAATGACGGTAACTCCGTCCGAAATGAAGAACCCTGACTCCGCGACGAAAACGAGCGCGTCGGGGGATTCGCAGTTCCAGAATTCGGCACAAGAGACACGGCCGTCGCTAGAGCCTAGCTCAGGGGAGTCATCCCAATCACAAATGCAATCGCAGTCTCTGTCGGCCGAACAAGAGTTTGTAGAGTTAGCGCAAATCGAAGATCAGATCAATGGCATCGAAAGGCAGCTTGATAACCTTTGGCGGCGGAGCCAAGCAGGCCCGATGCAACCGAACTCAGGCAGGGACGAATTGCCTCAGGTAAGAACGCAACAACTGCGCAATTCCTTGCACGATCTGGAGCGCCGTATCCGGTCGAGCGATCACTAACTAAACCATGGCACTTTTTTTCCCAGAAAGCAAAATATGCCGTCTCAAATAAATAGCTTAGCTTGGGTGCTATTGTTTGTTTTTTCGCACTCCACGTATTGTTTGGCACAGCAAGAGAAAGACGCTCCGAAAAAAGGATGGCCCAAACGCGTTTGGCAAGTCGACACGTCTTGGCCATTGAAATCCAAAGAGAGGGTAAACCAAGAGTATCATTCCGATCGGTTTCATCAGTTCTTCTATGAAGTCGGCAGTTTCCAGCCCGCGCTAGGCTGGGCAGGAATGGGGGCCGGAGGAATGGGATACGCTGAAGCAGGCTACGGAGGTGGTTCGGGCGCAGGGATGTCGATGGGCGGAATGGGGGGAATGGGCGATGGTTATGGCGGCGACGAAGGCTATGGCATAGGAAATGACGGTGTCTTTTCCCTGCAAATCTTCGCAATCGAAGTCTTCGGTTTGCAAATGCAAGGCATGGGAGATCGAGGCGGGTTCGGCACCGAAGAAACTTCGCAAGTAGGTTACAAGATCGGCAAGAACGGACGGTGCGAACTAGAGCTATTCGTCATGACTCCGATGGAAGATTTTGGCTTGTATGGAGGCAGCGGTCCAGGTGGATTGTCAGGGGGAATGCAGCCAGGCCCGGGTATGGGTGGTCCCGGAATGGGATTGGCAAGCCCCGATGGCGGCATGGGCATGGTCGGCCGAGACGAGTCATACCAAACGGTCTACGTCAGGCTAGAGCAATTCGCGAACAAGGCAAAAGACATTCCGACCGCGTTCGTGATGAGTAAAAAAGAGGTCCAAGCGGTTTCGGAATTCATCAAGCTGAAAGTGTGGCGAAACAAATTGGTGCAACGGATTGAGGGGAATTCGAAAGATCCCTCCTTTATCGAAGATGCCGAACCGAAGCTAAAACAGCTCCTCGCAGAGCAGTACACGAACAAACTGGATCTGCAAGAGCTTGAAGTCGCTGCGATCGAGAGCAAAGTTAAACAGCTACGGGAAGAAATAGCCCGTCGGCAATCGGCCAAGCAAAAAGTAGTCGATGTGCAGGCAGGAAGAATCATCCTTGAAGCACAGGGCTTGCTGGACAATTCTCCTTGACCTTTGTCGCAACCTAACACGCTGTTGTTTGGGCACTACTGGTGCCGGAAAAACAATTAGATCAACCGACACACTTCTGAGATTTGGCCGCCGAAAGCTAGCGCGGCGGCTCAGTCTCAACTTTCTTGACTTCTCTTCAGTTTAATGGAGCAAAATCATGTTAAGCCGATTTATGCAACTTTCGTGTGCGCTAGCATTGGGCCTCTTCTTGCCACTCACTGCGAATGCACAAAATAGTTTTAGAGTCGACGACTGCTGGCCGCTCAAAGCCAAGAACAAAAAGATTACCTACAAGGCCAAGGAGGTGCATCTGTTCTCCTATCGAGTTGGCAGTTTTCAGCCCAGTTTCTTAGGTCATGGTTTAGATGACATGGGCATGGCAGGTGCTGGTGGCTACGGGGGAGGAATCGGCGCGGTACCAGGGATGGGCGGCTTGGGCGCGGGGATGGGTGGTGGATACCCCGGTGCTGCTGGCGACGTGGGCGGCAATGGTTATTCAGTTGGTGGTGGCGGTGCTCCTGGCATGGGAGGAATGGGCGGTATCGGGCGCGATGACTACACAATGGACGATGGATACTATGTTGATATCTACGCCCTCGAGCTCACTCAGAAACAGGGAGGTCGCAGCAAAATCGAAGTGCTTGTCATGCCACCGATGGAGTATAGTGATCTTGGCGGGATGGGAGATATGATAGGTGGATACGGTGGCATGGGGGGATACGGTTCTCGATTCTACGACGACGCGAACTATGGTGCCGATGAACTCGGTGATGATTACGGGGGTGGCCTTGGCGGTGATGGTGGATATGGCACTGTCGATGAGGCAGGCGGCTACGGCGATGGTGGGGACGGCGGATCAGAGAAACGCAAACGCAACGGACGCCGGGCATTGCGTGGAGATGGGTTTAGCGCTGGCGGACTCGGTGGAATGGACGACATGGCGATGGATGACATGGGCGATATGTTGGACGACGGAATGGGGATGGGCATGGGCGGCATCGAAATCTACGTGAAGCTTGAGCAATTTGGTCCCAAAAACGCCAAGAAGTTGCCATCTGGATACGCCATGAGCGTTGAAGAAATTCAGGCTATATCTGACTTTGTGAAGCTCAAGGTATGGCGCGAATCGTTGACCGCAAGCATTCAAAAGAATGCCAAGGATTCCGCCTTTGTCGAAGAATCGACCCCAGAACTTAAGAAGCTTCTTTCCGAGCAATATTCGAACAAACTTGCCTTGCAGCAACTTGAGATCAAGGCCATTGAGGCCAAGGTCGTCAAGCTACGAGCACAGCTCGCCCGCCGCCGCGCCGCGATGCAACAAGTAGTTGAAGTTCAAACCGGCCGAATCATCTTGGAAGCCCAAGGTTTGCTGCGGACGCGTTAGATCCGATTACAAAGCTGAATTATCCTAAAACGCGAAACAAATGCGGCAGGTTTCATCATCCAGAATGAAACCTGCCTTTTTTGTTGCTTCAAGCCAATGATTGCATGGAAGCCGAAACTCGCATTTGCCTCAGTTCACGACCGTGCTCCGCGCTAGCCTCTCGTGAAACTGGAACAGCCAAGACGGAATAACAGAGATCAACGTATACTCGCGTTATTTGATTTACCTAATCCCTATCGCCACAATTGTGGCTTGCCAGCCGAGTCGAACTGCAAAGACGGCATTACCGGATTGCCGTCAAACTGTCTCCGCTTCTGCAGAGCTATACGAAGTCCATGACTTGAACCCTCTCGCAATTGAAGAGATAAGAGTCCCGCAGGAAGAGCTTCGGTCCTTCCTCCCTTATGTGTTGCCACAAACAGTTTGTGAAGTCGGGGCAAAGAGGTTTCCCAAAGTAGCTGAAGTTCGGCTAACACAGAACGATGGTTCGGAGGTCAAGCTAGGTGTTTATTGGACTGGCCACAATCCCGCCGCGGTGTCAGTAGACGGAGTCGTATTCTTTTATGCAAAAGTAAGCGAGTTCCCTGACGGAGCAATTCAAGTAATCCGCTTCTTGCATGATTACAACAGGCGAGGTTAGGAGGTTTACAAATAGCGGCTATGGTCCAGAGCAAAACAATTCCAAACTCGGAAACTTGATTCTTTCCGAGTTTTTGCCGCGTTCGTTCGCTTCCTGAAGTAGCTTCGGCTAAAATGCCTGCCTGTCTATTAATTCGCCGATTCTTCTATTTCATCATTCGCGCATGGCATCCAAACGCTTTTCACGCTCCTTGAATTCCGCTCAACGACGTTTACGGCTCGAAACTCTGGAACCCCGACGCATGCTGGCCACATTTTTGGTCACCAGCTCAGCTGACTCAGGTGCTGGTACTCTGCGTCAAGCGATTTTGGATGCGAATTCTAGTCAAGGGGCTGACGCTATCGAGTTCGCGCTACCGGCAGGCGATCGCGTCATCAGTCCTCTAAGTGCGCTACCGCTCATTACGGACCAAGTGAACCTCGACGCGCGAACTCAAGATGGTTTCGATTCTGTGCCCTTGATTGAACTCAGCGGCGAAAACCTGACAGAAAGTTACGCTGGCTTGGATTTACGCGCGAGCAACAGTCTGATCGCAGGCTTCGTGATTCACTCCTTTCCAAGCTTTGGCATCAATGTTTCGAGTGGGAACACCAACGAGATTCTGCAGAATTACGTTGGCACCAATCCCGCAGGTGATGAAGCTCGCCCAAATGGCTTGTCAGGAATATCTTTGTATGAATCATCCTACAATGTGATTGGAGGACCTGACTCGGGAAATCTGCTTTCCGGAAATGGCTGGGAAGGGCTACGACTCACGCGATCGCATAGCAATACGGTTCAGGGGAACCGTGTTGGAGTCAATGTGGATGGCGAATCGGCTGTACCAAACGAGCTTTCGGGAATCTTACTTTATGATTCAAACGGCAATACCGTTGGTTCCGACAGAGATGGCAGCAATGACGCAGCGGAGCGAAACCACATTGCGGGAAATAAGGGAGATGGAATTCGCTTGCGTTTGGCGATGCGCAACTCCATCGCGGGAAATTGGATCGGCGCTACGGCAGAAGGGACAACTGCGCTGCCCAATTTGAACGGAATTCTTGTCGGCAAAGGGTCGTTCTTCAACAGCATTAGGTCAAATGTGATCGTTGGAAATCTGGAGTCGGGGGTTTCATTGGTTGAGGCTCGCCTAACGACAATCGCTGCCAATTCTATTGGGGTAGTTCCGCAAGCCGATGGAGCATTTGCTTTAGGAAATGGCGAAGCGGGAATCCATATTGGTATTGAGTCGCTTGATACAACGGTCGGCGGATCAACAGTTAGTGGAAGGAATGTGGTTTCGGCGAATCGTATCGGAATTGTCATGGATGGTTCGTCGGAATCGAGAATTGAAGGGAACTTGATCGGGACGGATCCAAGCGGACTGGAAGCAATGCCAAATAGCGAGTACGGCATCCGATTGCTTGGTGGAGCATCGGAGAACACCATTGGTCCGCAAGAGGGTACACGATTTGAAGGGATTCCAAACGTGATTTCCGGTAATGGCAACTTCGGGATCCGCATGGACGAATCGACGGATAATCATATATCGTTTAACTACATCGGAGTTGGTGTTGATGGAATGACCCCAATTCCAAATGAAACTAGTGGAATCTTGCTCGACAATGACTCCGATAACAACGTTATTGGCACCGATGTCGCCCAAGCAGATTTCGCTGCCAAAAACGTCATCTCCGGAAACGGGCAGTATGGAGTATGGATTTACGACTCCGACAATGTTGTCGTCTCAGGAAATCTCATTGGAGTCGGCAAAGATGGAAGAACAAAGATTGGAAACGTCAGTCATGGTGTTCTCGTGGGCGGCTTTTCAGAGAACACGCGCATTGGACGCAACACGGAGCAGTACAGCACAGAAAGCCTCATCAACGTGATTTCAGGAAATGGAAATAACGGCATCCGTGTTGAGAATGCCGTTAGCCCTGTTGTCGCTGGAAACTACCTTGGTACGGATTTAGGAGCTACCCAGGCTGTAGGCAACGGCCGCCAAGGAATCATCACCATGCAGGGAACCACTTCGCCCAAGATTGAAAGCAACACCATTGGCGGGAATGGATTTTCAGGCGTTTACATATTCAATTCAACGGGCGCGCACGTCTACTCCAATTACGTTGGAGTCAGTGAGGACAACGTACTGCTTCCGAATAGTCTTGCCGGAGTTCGATTGGGGCGTGGAGCCACTGAGTCCGTTGTCGGCCACAAAACTGCCCTGCCCAATAATTTCCAACAAGCAAACGTGATTGGAGGAAATACGCAGGCAGGCGTCTGGATCGACGCCGAAAATACAAGCCAGAACGTTGTTGCGGGGAATTACATCGGAACGAACAAGACACAGGATCTAGCCCTTCCAAATCTTGGTAACGGGATCACTGTCGAAAACTCCGCTAGTGCCAATCGGATTGGCGGTTCTTTGCTAACTGAAGTTAACTATATCGCTTACAACGGCGGATACGGAATTGCCTTTGCGGGTGGTGCCAATGCCAACACGGTAGCAGGAAATAAGATCGGCGTACTCGATTCCGCTAATGCTCCCAACTCACATGGCGGTATCAGTATTGATGAGTCGAGCGACAATAGAATCGAATCAAGCGAAGTCCCCAATATAATCCATAGTCTGGCAGAAGCCGTGCGTATCACCGGGGAAACATCGCAGGGAAACGTGAACTCCAATACCGAATTTCGCGCAAGCCCAACTCTTGTCGACTTGGGTGCTGACGGTGCGACACCGAACGATCCCCTCGATGCAGATACTGGTCCCAATGATCTTCAGAACTTTCCAGAGTTTTTAGTTGCGGCGACATTTGGTGGTTTGACACAGTTGGGAGGTGTTCTGAATTCGATTCCAAGTCAATCCTTCGAAGTCGAAGTGGCCGAGTTGGACGCTGCCAATAACTTAACGACGGTTGGCGTGACACAAATGACAACGGATTCAGACGGTGAGGGGTACTGGTTTTTGAAACTAACGACCGGCGTTCCGCAAGACCGTCAGTTTCTAGTTTCCGCACGGAACTCTAATGGCAGTCAATCTGAATGGTCCCCTGCATTCGCCGTGACAGACCTTGTTTCCATGACAGTATTCAGCGCGTCGATCCGGGAAGGAACGCCAGGAACGACAGTTGAATTAAAGCGGCCACCAGAAACGCTGGGAGATCTAGAGTTTTCGTTAGTGGCCAGCGATTCTTCGCAAATCAATGTTCCTGAGACCATTGTCATCCCGGCCGACCAGCAAAGTGTTGTTTTCCGGGTCGAGGCGATTGACGACGAGATTCATGAACCAACCGTTCAGGCTCAAGTCTTCATTACTCACGCGCAGCGAGAGTTTGAGGGTCTTGTTGCTCTGGACATAATTGACGATGATCCGACTTGGCACAACATGGCGATGCCGTTGGATGTGAATGCGGATGACGCCGTTTCCGCCATTGATGCTTTGCTGATCATCAATTTCCTCAATGAACGCAACGATTCCAATTTGCAAAACCAGCAAGCTCCGAACGGCCAATTCCACATCGACGTCAACAACGATGGCTTCGCCAGCGCCATCGACGCTCTTACGCTCATCAACGCGTTGAACACTCAGAACGGCGAAGGAGAATCGGCCGACATTCGCAACACTATTTTCGTAGATTGGGAATGGCTACAAGAAGACTTGTTGGAGTCCAGGCTTTAAGCCGCCTCTTCTAAGGATGCAATTCGAAGAATATGCAAAGACGGCTGAAGCCTGTACTCCAGCAAAGATCTGGTCAATCAATTGCATCGCATTGCTTTTCAATTGCGCGACCAAACTTCGCCAAATAGACGGTGAAGTATCAGCGCGTTCTCTTTATCGCTTGTCTCTGCCAACCTTGTAAAGCGATTCTGTGAAGGGCCAATTCGAAATCCGCAAGCTCCTCATGTTCCGCCTGGGCTAGCCTTTTTGCATCTAAAATGCCTCAAGCATCCGAAGCACAGCCGTCCTCGTAGGCGTCCTCTAAGTCCATATACATTTCATGGACGGCATTGTAGAACTCTCGCGATGAAGCTTTGGTAAGAGTGTCACCTTCTAGGCCGAGCCAATCGAAAAGCTCGTTGCCTGAGTGTTCGCCAAGTTCGCGATAGGCCTCAAATTGAGATTCGCTAAAGAATTGGTCCACGGTCGTTTGGGAGGGAAAGTCAGGGTGGCCCGCTCGGTAGGTGTCGATGTCGGCCGCTTCGTCTCCCGTGCATCCCAGCTTGAACCAAATGATGTATCCGACGTTCTGTTGATGGGCCAACTCGGCTGAATCTGCTCCATCGGGAGCGGAGCCAATCGGGGTGTGCACGTCACCGTAATGGATTTTGCCAACGACGAAGTGTGAAAGCACTTGGTTGTTGTTCTGAGGATCAGGAGTAATGGGAAAGCTCTCGATCTCGATGCGAACGCCAAAGTCAATTCTGGCTTGACGAACTAAGCGTCCGAGGTTGTCATGGAATTGGTGATCGGTTCCAGCATCGGCGGCAATAATCACGCGGCAACGGCGACGAATAAGTTCGTAGACCCCCATGTTCTCGAAATGGCCCCCGTCGGAAATGTAAACGTACTTGTCTTCGACTCCGGTTTCTCCTGTAAACTCTTTGGACAGCAAGTCCCAGCCTTGGCCAGGGTTTTCCAACTCCGCGGCGTCTTTATGTTTCGGATTACCGTACCATCCTCCGGTTCGGACATTAAGTAAGGTAAGTAGGATTCTATTGGGCCCAGCAGTGTAATGCCCCATATTGGGACTGACTGCCGCGCCAGAGAGTGCGACGGCCGTGCCGAGTGAGACGTTGTTGGCGTATTTTCTCGATGGAAAATACCCGGTCGATTCACAGCCGCTGTAGAAGGGGCTGAAAATGAATGATTCTGCTTGACGTTCGAGCATGGCTAGCGATTGTTCGCCCGAACGGAAGTCGCCTTGTTCCTGCGCTTCCTCCTTTTCGTCGTCATTTTCGCATTCCACGGCTTCGTCGATTCTAGCATGGTCTCCAGCTTTGCGGTTTACTGCAGTGTTCACAATGTAGTAGGGGCCACGTTTGTTTTCCTCTCCAGCCATCGAATCGCATTGCGGTTTTCGAAGACAAGAGAATGGTAGGTCGTCTTCTGGATCGAAGTTGAGAATGGGATCTGGGGTCCGATCTCTCGAGGCACCCAAATAGCATCGAGTGAGGCGATTTTCATAAGTGCTTTGCAAGGAAAATCGGTTTACGCCAATTCGATCGCCAAGCCAGTTGGATAACTGGAAAAGCACATAGATGGGGATTAGCAAGATAACGCAAATAGGAACGTAACTGCCCTCCAGTGGAACGGTCTCCATGTAGTCCAAGTCCGTAAGCAGGGTATCTCCAACTCGGTTCGCAAACGCATAGCCTGCCTTGTCCGAGAACATTGAGTAGATGTCGTAGAACAACCAAGTAGCGATGGTGCTAAGGCTGATCGCAAAGACGGCAAGGAACAATATCGGAGCAATTTTGACTACAGCAGAAAAGATCCGACCGGAGAGCTTTGAGTCGTCTGAGGAGCTGCCAGCGGAAAGAATTCCCAAGATAATCGTACCGACCGAACCAGTTCCAGCGGCGTAGATTGGCGCCGTAGTAAACAGCCATCGGACCATCCAAGGTCCATAAATAACGCAACCGAACAGTAAGAAGCATGCGAGTGCCACCATCGCAAGCCTTGAATTTACACCCGACCACCATTCCCGTTCAAGGGTTGTCATGTGCTTGCCGGAAAGACCCACGTGCACGAAACTGATCACCAGGAACGAAAGTAAGAATCCTGGCATGCCAAAAGTTGCAGTAAGCGCAACTGCAGTTGGCTCTCTGTCCTTGTCTTCCGCGCCAGGCGAGAGACCATCTTCTACGTCTTGGTCTTCTTCTGGACTCTGCGTAGCAATCGAATCTCTGTTCTCGTTTTTGCCCTTTCCCTTCAATTCATCCGAGCCTGGGGGAGCTTCTTTAAGAGAATTGCCGTCGTTGGTTTCAAGTACTGCAGATTCAGACTTCGGAGTTTCAACCTCGATGCTCGTTGGTGCGTTGAGTAGATAAAGTTGGTAGACGCAAAAACTGATACAGAGGCATCCCGCTACCCCAGTCAATAGGCCTGCCGCCGCCCCTCGAAGTCGTCGATCATCGTCCTTGACGCTGCACCAAGCCAGAATGACAGGCGCAAGTATGGATAAGGGGGCGAACACCAATAGGATTCGCACAAACTTCCGGTCGGTGGCGATAGGGAAAAAATCCCATGGTACATTGTCCCAAGGAGCACAGACGGTGACTAATGCGGCGAGGAAGGCTGTGATACCCCAGGGGATGGTGGCATTGTAAAGGATGCCTTCTTCTGTGCGCGGTTTACGTTGGCTCGCAAACTTGCCGGTCAAGTAGGCAGCCAAAATGCCCGAGAAATACATTGCAATAATCAACGGTGATTGAATGCCTGAAAATACTGACTGTGTATCGAAGGCTGCGAATACTTCGCCCGTATGCACGATAGTGAAAATATCTGTGATGGCTCGGATACTAAAGACCAGTGCAAGCAAGGCCATCACAAAAATACTCATGTTGAGAAACAAGTTTCTCAGATAATTGACGATGAGTATCCAGCCATCAAAGCTAAAGAAACTTGGAATTGGGGCGAGGTAGTTACTGTACAAGCGTAGGTGTCGAATCTCGCGAGCTTCGACTGGATCATCCGTGGCTAGGCTCTTGTATTTCGCGGGCTTTAGTCCTTCCTCCGCCGCATCGAAGCCACGTCGCCAGATCCATGCCGATAACCAACTGCCAAGGTATCCTCCGCCGCTAACCGTGGAGAGATAATCGACTTTGTGCAGGATCCCAGCAGCTGCAATACGTTGAAGAATCCCAAGTGCAAACGTAGCGCTGCGAATACCGCCACCTGATACTGCCATCCCAACTAAGTCTTTATCAAGTGAATAGGATTGTAAATCTCGATCGGACTTCTGCGTTGGCTTAGGATCATCCACTGGGCCAATCTTGTTGCCCGGCTCAAGTCCGTGCTCTGCACGCCGCTGTGCGATCCATTCCAGCTCATTTCGATAGATTTCAGCAAAGTTCGTTTTGGATTCTTCGGTCGACATGGGCAGATCTCTAGCAAAGGATTGGTTCAACCAATTATGGGTCCAGGCCAGAGCCTTGCAAAGGAAAATCGACGGTTTGCAAGAGATTGCACAGAATTGGACGCAGTGCGATTCCTGCACCGGAAACTTGGCCGAATCGAGCCAAAGCTCGATTCGACAGAGGCGTGGGGTGAGTCTAGGCTTAGCCTTTGCGCGCGGGGAATCGGCAGAAACGTGAAGCGGCAGTGACGGATCGGCTAAAGCCTTTTCTAAGCAAATCAAGGGCAGCACTCTAGCCAGGACGTATCGGGACAGTTTAGGAAGGGATCTCCATAAGCTCCGGGTTCATCCAGTGTTGAACGGGCTGAGCACCTTGATAGACGGGCATTTTGGATTGGCTATTCAAGGACAAATCAAAATCATTGGGGCAGAGAAAGAGTGGCGCCTCGCGTTTTTCGCTATAGACACAAGCTCCAAACGTGGAGAAGTTCCAGTCGGAATCCTTGTTTGCATCGTAGTCCTTTTTGTGCCTAGACAAGTCGGCGTTGGCGGGCCAGCCTTCCAGTTGAAAGAAGCAATTCGGATTGTCGTCGCTATGGGCCGTCAAGCCTGTTAGAAAGGCCAATAACATCGGGTTGTCTTCGGGCACGCTATCGCCTGAGACTTTCAGCCAATATTTTCCCGATGTGTTGACGGTACGCG
>JBCCEO010000057.1:0-18410 GCA_039030255.1 Planctomycetota bacterium
CTAACAGCTTGTCTCTCGATGTTACTGTTGGGCCAGCAAGATGCAGTGGGCGTCACGACCGTGGATACCGCAGTGCGGCTCGCAATCCCGCCGCGTTCTAACTTTGGCCACATGAATTCCATTTTGCAAGTCTTGGCCCAATCCAAGCCCGGCGGTGAGACCTCGCTTGGTGCAGCAATTCAAACGGCATCCGCCAAGATCAAAAGACGTGGCATGGTCATCCTGGTTTCGGATTGCTTCGATGACGTCGAGCGGCTGATGAAGTCCCTACGCTACTTTCGGCATCAGGGTCATGATGTGATCGTATTGCAGATTTGGGACCAGGATGAATTGGAATTTCCGTTTCGCAATCGCACTGAGTTTCGATCGCTTGAAAACGCATCACGGCATTTGCTAGACCCAGGTTCACTCAGAAAGGCGTACTTGAAACGTGTCGAAGAGTTTCAGCAGCAATTGGAGACGGAGACGGCGAAACTGCGAATCGACTTGGTTTCCTGCCATACCTTGGAGCCATGTGGTGATGTGCTGACTCGGTTGATCGCCAAGCGACAGCGCGGGAGAGCCGCCAAGAAATGAGCTTCCTGAACATCATGTTGCTAGGCGGAGCAGCTGCCTTCTTAGCGCCGCTCGTGATTCATCTATTGAATCGTACGCGCTTTCAGTCTGTGGACTGGGGTGCAATGCACTTGCTCGAGTCGGCCATGCAAGTCAACTCGAGGCGAATGCAGTGGGAGTCGTTGTTGCTGCTGCTAATCCGCTGCCTGATTCCAATCCTGCTTGCAGTCTGCCTTGCTAGGCCCGTTCTAACCGCCATGCAGCTGGCGGGATTGCAAGATCGCAAGGCCATCGTCGTGTTGGTCGACGACAGTCTCTCCATGGGGCAAGTGACAGAGGACTCTGGTTCCTTGATGGATCTGGCAATCACGGAGATTCTTGCCCTGGCTGGTGAAAACAAGAAAGCCGAAAAATCGATCGTTTTAACTAGTGGATCGAGCTCTTCGATCGAAGGAAGTACGGTTGATCCAGTTCGTTTCGCCCGAGCCATCCAGAACTTGAAACCCAGCTCGGGGTACTCCGATCCGCAGCAAGCCATCGCATCGGCATTGGGTCGCTTGGGCGAAATGACCAGCAGCAATAAACATCTGATCTTGATAAGCGATTTTCGCGCGGGCGACTGGCAAGGCCGCAGCCGGGAAGATTGGACGCGTTTGGCCGAACAGCTTCAATCGGCCTCGCCACCCATTCAGTTGACTTTGCTACCCGTAGGCGAAACCGGTGCGAATGCCGCTGCAAATGATTCGATTGGAAATTCAAGTGTCCGGTTTGTGGCGCCCGAAGATTATGCCACTTCGCCTAACATTCCCAAGCGCATCGAGGTGGTAGTCGAGCAGTTTGGAAAAGCCTCCAATGAAGCGCTTGAAGTCTTTTTTGAGGTCGACGGTCGCCGGGTCGCCTCCGAGCGTGTCCAGTTAGAAGACAACGGATCGGAACAGCTCGGGTTCGTTTGTGAGTTTAAGAAGCCTGGCTGGCATTCGGTCAGCGTAACGGTGGACGATCGGCAAGGGATTCCGGGCGATGATCGTGCGAGCATGGTGGTGCAGGCTCGGGAGGCGATGAGAGTGTTGCGGGTTCGCGCGGGAGCTCGACGCGATGTCGATTTCTTACGACTTGCGTTGATGCCTTTTCAGGACGATCGGGCTTTGAACACTTTTCAGCTCGAAGACTGCGCGGTAGGCGCTGTGCAGAATAAGTTACGTGAAGCGCCTGCAGTGGTTGTTTTGGATGATGTCAAGAATCTGCCAGATAGAGGGTTGGAATCGCTCACCAGTTTTGTTCGCGAAGGCGGGGGACTCGTCTTGTTTACCGGCAACAATGTCGACGCGAAGTGGTACCAGAAGGCTTGGCCCGAGGGCGAGTTTCTGCCGGCTCAATTCGCGGAAGAGCGGAAGGAACTGGACGATAGCGCGTCCATGGGGCTGATGCGCGAGACGCTTCAAACGGCTGGCATGTCCGTCTTCAACGGCACAGAGGCGGGCGATCTGTACGAAATGCAGTTCCAGTCTTGGCTGCCTTTGCTTGAAAACGAAGTGGTCAAGAAAGGTGACGAACCCGACCAGCCCAACGAGCCCGAAGCGGCGGAAACTGCCAAAACTGCGGAGGATGCTGGCGAGAGCTTCACGGTGCTGCGCTTCAGCGATGGATCTCCGTGCATTCAAATTCGACGCGTCGGCGCAGGAACGGTAGTGCAATGTGCTTTTTCGCTAAGAGCCGAGTCTTCGAATTTGCCTCAAAAGCCGGTTTTTGTACCTTTAATGCAAAATTTGATCTGGATGGCGGCTGAGTCTTCTCAAGCTCCTAATGTTCCAGCAGGATCGAACTTGGCGCTCCACCATGCGTCTGAGGCCGGTGGTTACTTTCAGCATTCAGACTCGGATCTTCAAGTAGCCTGGGGCACCGCGGCAGGCGACGGAACAGGCATCGATGAACAGACGCAGCGCGGGCAGAGTCTGCTAAGTCCTCGTGCGCCTGGGCTTTACAAGCAAGTGGTGCAAGAGCAGCAAGAGCTTGCGATGCCTCTGTTTGCTATTCAAGCCGCTCGGAGTGAATCGCAGTTGGCTCCCTTGCCGGAAGCAGAACTGGAATCCATTGCCACCACACTCGATGCCACCGTTGCGGAGTCTGCCCAGGATTACTCTGAAAGTGCTCAGTTGCGGCAGAATGGTCGCGAGATCTGGCGCTGGTTTTTGATTGGATTGCTGGCGTTGCTGTTCGGCGAAATCCTACTCGGTCGTTCCATTACGAAAGGAACGATTTGATGGCGATTCGATTTCTTGCAAATCTGCATCCTGCGCTCGGTATTGGATTAGCGCTTGGACTGGGGTTGCTGGCTTGGTGGCTCTATCGTCGCGAGACACGAGGTTCGGTTGGCGCGCCGCTGAACTGGTTGTTGCCCACTCTACGCGCCCTCGCAGTCGCTCTGATTGTCATCACGCTGCTGGAGCCTGTGATTGAATCGGAAAAGCGCGAGGGTGAGCCTGGCCAGGTCGTGTTTGCCATCGATGCCTCCGCCAGCATGTCACTCGTCGACGGGCAGCGCGAGCAGCGCGATGGTCAGCAGAATGAGGATCAGCAAAGACTGCAGCGTGCCCACCGAATTCTTACGGGCGAAGGAGGCGCGATTGCCGCGCTGCGAGATCGGTTTGATATTCAGATTGAACATTTGGGTGAAGACGGAACACGCGCATTGCTCTGGGATTCTGCTCGTGATGAATTTTGGACGGGTGATCTGCCCGAAGAATCCTTGGCAAACGGAACGGCCTTGGGAGATGCACTGAAAAGTTATTCAATTGTCGAGGAAGCTGGCGATTCGCAACGCAAGGAAACGATCGTTGTCTTGATGTCAGACGGTCAGAGTAATCAAGGTGCTTCGCCGCTCGAAGCGGCTGGAGGCTTGGGAGCCAATCTTTCAATCTATACGATCGGTTTTGGTCCCGATGCGGAAACCCCAGACTTGGCAATGCAAGAAGTCGCCAGCGCGGGCAGAGTCTACTTGGACGATACCCTGGTGGGCAAAGTAGTCGTCGCGGAGCGAATTCCTGCAGGGCGTCCTTATCGCGTGCAGGTCACTTACCAAGAGCAGTTGCTTTGGGAGGGCGGATTTCAATCGGAGCTCAACAACGCTCGCGAGCACTTATTTCAATTTCCGGTGCAAGATTTGATCGATCGTATCGAAGCCGATAATCCGGCATTGGAATACACGTCGTTACCGATCAAGTTTGATGCCCGTGTGCTATCGACCGACGATCTTATCGCGACGAACAACACCGGATCTAGTTTTACCTCGGTCGTTACGCAGAAAGCGAAATTGCTTCTCATCGATGGCCGCAGTCGCTGGGAATCACGCTACTTGAAAAATATGTTCACGCGGGATCCAGCTTGGGAGATCACCAGCGTGATTTTCCATCCTGGGCGAACCAATGGTCCGGATTCCAATCGCTTGCCAGAGACTCGAGAGGAGTTGTTTGATTACGATCTGATTGTGCTTGGCGATGTGCCGGCCGCGCAGCTACCGGAGGAGTTTCAGCGCCAAGTCGCCGATTTTGTTAGCCTGCGAGGTGGAGGGCTTCTCTGTATCGACGGGGCGCGCGGGAATCTATGGAAGGAAGGCTTGGAGATTTTGGGCACTCTCTTGCCAGTCACAGTTTCCAATCAAGCTTCTGCTGAACTGTTTCCTGATGGTTTTCAATTGCAGCCGACGGCCAACGGCGAATCTCTGGCGGCATTGCAGATAAATGAATCGAAGGAATCGAGCAATAAACAAACTTGGGCAGAGCTTCCCGCATTGCGTTTTGCCGTAGCAGTCGAGACTTTACCTGGGGCAGAAGTACTTTTAGAAGCTAAAGACGTTTCAGGCAGTGGTGGAAACCTGCCTGCCATGGTGGCCAGAAAGTTTGGCGCGGGGCAAGTGCTGTACTTCGCCACAGATGAAACGTGGTTATGGCGTTACGAACAAGCCGATAAATTGCATACGCGTTTTTGGAACCAGCTAGCACGCTGGACCATGGCGAAGCCTTTTAGTGTTCAGAATGACTACATTTCTCTGGATACTGGCGTGCCGAGTTATCAATACGGCGAAGGCGTTGAGTTGCGTTGCCAATTACGCGACGATGGCCAGCGTCCGCAAACGGGGCAGGCAGTTACTGCGGTTGTAGAAGACGCGCGGGGCAGAGTTCGTCGTTTCGGGTTGCCCGAAGATCCCAATCTGCCCGGCAATTATGGGGCGTTGA
The DNA here is from genome assembly GCA_039030255.1 of Planctomycetota bacterium. Classification (GTDB taxonomy): domain Bacteria; phylum Planctomycetota; class Planctomycetia; order Pirellulales; family Pirellulaceae; genus Aureliella. The sequence continues at coordinate 4,788 of JBCCEO010000057.1, forward strand.
CCACAGCTTTGCCTCCGGGTGACTACCGAGTGCGACTGGAGGCAACAGGATTCCCTAAGGAAGCACTGGAATTGGAATCTGTGTTCAGTGTGACGGAGAAGACCAGCCGCGAGACGGAAACTTCAACTTGCAATTCGTCCGTGCTAAAGCAAATCGCTGTTCGCAGCGGCGGAGAATATTTTACAGAGCAGCAGGCCGCCGAATTGGTCGAAGCGCTTCGTCCGCGAAGTGGTGGTCAGATCTTGCTTTCGACGACTGTTTTATGGCAGTCTTATTGGTGGTTTTCTGCGGCAATCATCCTACTCGTTGTAGAATGGGCTCTGCGGAAGCGTGCAGGATTGATTTAAGCCCGATTTAAGCTATCAGCGATAAGAAGACTTATGAGTAGCATTGCACCAGATCTTGGAAACGCGTCCTCATCTTCCGTTCCCGACTCGGTTGGGTTGGCGCGTGAGACCCGTCAAGGATTGCGCCGGTTTGCTCGACGTAGAAGACTGCTGGGAGTCGTGCGTGCGCTGGCTTGGATCTTGGTAGTTGCTATCGTCGCGCTTCTACTTGCAGTGATTATCGATTCTTTTGTAGTGCATCCTGCTGCTCGTATTTTTGCGAGCGGTGTTTTTTATGGCTCTACTGTGATTGCTGCCATAGTTTACTGCCTTCACTTTCGTCGAGCTGCACCGCTTGAGGAGGAAGCCAAGCATTTTGAAAACCTTGCTCCGGAGCTGCAGGACAAGCTGCTCAGCGCGGTCGAACTGGCAAGTCGCAGTAATGCAGCTGAGTCGGGCAGCGTTGTAGGCTCGAAGGCGTTTCAAGCAGAACTCCAAAAGGATGTTGGGGCTAGGATCGAGCGTTTTGATCCTCGCCAGCTTTTGCGTTGGGCTACTGTTCGTCGTAGTCTTTTGTACGGTGTGGCGATGGTGGTACTGTTGGCCGGTATGTGTGTACTGCCGATGCTGCACATGCCACAGCGTATTGCTCGGACGATGTTGCCATTCGCGAACTTGGGTCGAATCACCAATATTGAAATCTTGATTGATTTGCCGCAGCCAAATTCGCAATTGATGCCCCGAGGCGATGTGATAGCAATTCGTGCTCGTGTTTTGGGCCCTGAGCCGAGGCAGGTACGACTGGAGACACGCAGCGCGGAAGGAACTTTGGCTCCGCAGGAAATGGCTTCGCTCAACTTGCAAGAAGCAGCTGAAAATATCGCCGGTGAATCGACGGAGGTTAGTTTCTTTGAATCGACATTGGCGGTCAACGAAGAGTATTTGGACTATCGCATTGTTTCCGGCAACGCGACTACTGCTTGGCACCGCTTGACGACGCGAACTCGTCCAAGCATCGAAGAGTTTGAAATCACGGTCCGCTTGCCCAGCTATGCTGACGCCGAGCCCATGCATTTTCATTCCGAGCGCGGTGATGTGAGTGCTCTAATGGGTAGCCAAGTTGAAATCGCGGTGCGAACGGATCAGGTGATGAGCGCAGCCGAGATCGTCTGGTTGGAAGGTGGCGTAGCCGTTGATACGAGCAAAATGGAGTTCGATAGTGAGCGCAAGCTTTATGCTGGCAGTTTTGTTGCTGAATCAGATCGCGATTTCCGTATTTCGCTAACGGCCGCAGAGTCCGGATTTAAGAACGAGTTCAGTGCGAGTTATGAGCTGCTAGTCGTCGAGGATCTTGAGCCGATCGTACGCTGGAATGCACCCTTGCGAAGTGAAATCACCGCTGGTGTCAGCGAGATATTGTCTTGGTCGGTGAACGTGCGCGATGAATTGGATTTTGAATCGCTGGAGCAGCAATACCGGATTAATTCAGGCGAATGGAGAAAAGGAAAACTGACGGTCGCCGCAGATGTCTTTGTACTCCCGGACGAAGACCGACCTTGGGAGACGCAGTACAAGCACGATTGGCAGTTGGATCTTCTGCCGCTCGACTTGAAAGCAGGTGACTATTTGGAAATGAAGGTTCTCGCTACTGACCGCAAGGATCAGGTAGGTGAATCTGATGTGCGTCGCGTGTATTTGTCTTCGACTGAGATTGATCTCACAGAACCTGCCGCTGACCAAGCACGCCGAGAGCTGGCTGATGAACTGGAACGATTGTCCAGCGACTTGGGTGATCAGTTGAATGAAAGACTCGACTCGAAAGACAAAAAGGACTGGACGCGAGAGGAAGCCAGCCAAGCCGTCGAGGATACGAAAAAAGGGTTCAAGGCTCACCTGTCGAAACTGCAAGAGTTGCAAACCGAGGCAACGAAGCAAGCGAGCGATGCAGTCTCAAGTGTCGAGCTTCGAATGGTTGGCGAAATGATCAGTCAACTGAAGCACGAAACTATGGGTGGACTGGATCAGCTGGTAGCGGCCGAAGAGACCGGGCAAGTTCGTCGCAACGTGAAGTCTATTCGCGATGAGGTGAAGCAACTTGCCAGCGCGATGCGGAACTTTGTCACTCATGATATCGCTCGCAAACACATGGACGTGATGAAGCAAGTCTCGCAGGCCGAACGCCAAATCGCTGAGTCGCCCAACCGGAATAACCATGAAGTGATTGCTCGACAACAGCAGGCTTTGGTCAAGCAACTGCGGGAGGTCGTTGAGGATATTCAGAAAACGACAGCTCACGTTTCAGAAGGTAGCCAGCATCGCTATCAAACTTTTGGGGATCAACTTGGCAATTTTGTTGAGGGGATGGCGCGGCAAGCCGAATCGCGCCAAGGGCCGGCCTTGGCGAGCCAAGCTGCCGGGCACGCGGAGAATCTTGAGCGCAGGAGTTTGTTATCCTACGTCGATGGCGACATCTATGAGCGACAAAAGAAGAGCATGGAGTGGCTCAACCTGAATGTGAAATCCGTCGGTGACTTGATTCACGAGGAGGCTAATTCGTCGTTGGCAAGTACGGAGAGTGGCCGACGTCTGTTGGATCAACTGGACGAGCGCCGCTCGCAGCGTCGGGCTTCGGAATCGGCCGATCGGGATTTTCCACGCGATTTGGGACAAGCCAAACGTGCACTGGCGGAACTCATGATTGGTGCGACGGATGAAGAGCGTCGGGAGGAGATGAAAAAGCTGGAATCGGCCATGCAAGTGCTAGAGATGGCCAGCGAGCTAAGTGATTCATCGGAAATGCTTTCCGAACTCTATCGAAACGAACGCTATCGTTTCAAGGAAAGCGTGGTTTCCACCCACAATCCGCGCCTGCTCGAGAACTTTCGAATTCGCATTCAGCAAGCTGCAGAACGTGCGAATGACAGCGGAATTCCAGGTGACATCACCAATTCCATACAAAAACTTACTTGGGACAAGCCGGCGCAAGAAGCCAATCGACTGATCCCATCGCGGCGTTGGGAATCTAGCGAGCCGAAGTCTGCCGAATCCAGCCTCCGCCAACTTTCCGCAGACCTACAGGCTGTTCAAGCTCAAGTAGCTCCGCTGGTGGAAGAAGCACGAAGCATTTTGGACGATGCGGCGCCAACGATTTCGGAGCTCGCAAAAAAAGCTGCAGATCAAACGCGTGAACTGAGCGAGAAAACGGAGAAACTTAGCGACGAAGTCACCGAGCAATCGGAAGAAGCGACGCAGGTGGATATGGAACAACTGCAAGAACAGAAAGACAGTTTGCAGAGTCCGCTGGACGAACTTCGCGAAGCACTTGTGGATCGAGCGGAAACGCATGATTTGCTCGACTCAGAGGAATTGGACCAAGCTCGTGCCGATGACGCAGGCTTGCAAATCGTGGATCGAGCCAAGGAGCAGGCAGAGAGTTCCTTGGATAAGGCCGCAGAGGCCGAGAACACGCAGCAGCAACAGCAGGCGTTGGAAGATGCGGCCGAAGAACAAATGGATGCCGCTCAAGCACTTGAGCAGCTCGCCGACATTTTTAAGCCTCAATCAGAATCGAATCAACAGCTCGGCCAGCAAAACCCACAAGATGCAATGCAGCAGCTAAGCGATGCGGCTCAGGCCTTGGACCAACAGGAGCTCGATGCCAATCCTGTGTTTGACGAGGCGCAGCAGTTGGCTGAGATGGCCGAATCGAATCCGCAATCCCTGCTTGAAATGCTCGAAGAAGAATTGCCCTCCGACCAAGCGATGCAAGACTCGATGTCGGATATCGCTAAGGCGACCGCCGAAAAAGCAAAGCAAGATCTTGAGCAAGCGGCCGACAAGCAAAGTCAACTTGAAAATGCAATTGAGAACTCGGACCCAAGGCTCGAAGCTCAAAAGAAGCTGCTCTCAAAAGATCTGGAGTTGGCAAAAGATCAAGCAAACAATCTGCGCAATACTCTGCTCAAAGAGGCGAAGAATGCAGCAACTTTGGGCAAGGAAAATGAGGTTGCGAAGGAGCTCTCGAATGCAGCCAAGAGTCTTGAAGATGTGAGCGCGAAAGGCAGCCAGCGACCTGACAAATCAACCATGCAAGAAATGCAGGACAACGCCAAGGACTTGGCGAATGCTTTGCGCGAAGCAAGTGAAAAACTTGCACAAGCTCAGCAGGATTTGAGTGCTGCCAAAGAGAATCAAATCCACGAGGAAGGTGCTGATTTGAACAATCGTCGTCAGGATGCTAAAGCTCGCCAACAACGCATCAAACAACAGGAAGAGCAAGCACAGCGTCAGATGGAAAGAACGGCGAATCAGAATTTGCGTTTGGCCGAGACTTCGTTGCGACAGGCTGCGAATCGGGTCACTCAGGAGAAAAGGCAGCTTGAGCGACGGGAGGCTCAGGCTAAGAAGTCGAACAATCCTGAAGCGATGCAGGCTCAGCTGGATTATCAACGTGGGCGAATTGCCACAGCCCAGGCCAATGAGCAAGTGCAGCGCGAGTTGCGGGATGCAATGAAGGCGCGTGAGCAACAAGCAAAGCAACGGGTGAGTGCAACTCAAAAACGGCAGACACCAAAATTGAATAGTCCGAATCCAAACGCGGAGCTGGCTGCTGACTTGGCCCAGCAGTCTTCCCAGCGTGCCAACGAGCTCGCGCAAAAGTTGGACGATTGGAGCAAAAAAGATACGCAGAATGCCGAAGCAACTTCCTCTCAACTTTCGTCGGCTGCGAAAAAGCAAGAAGACATTCAGTCCTCCGTGAGCGGTGCTGCCGATGATTTGCAGCGGGCGGGTCGCCATGAAGAAAGGCTTCAAAACCAGCAAGCCAGCCAAGGCTTGGCGGCTGTCGCCGAGCAAGCGGATTCCGTGGCTGAAGGGGAATTGCAACAAGCCCAAGAAGCGATGCAGCAAGCGGCCGATCAAGGCAAACAATCAGACTCGCCCGCGCGTCAAGCGAATGCCGAGAAAACGGCTGCTGCAACCTCGTCCAGTGAGGCCGGCGAGAATGCCATTCGCGAAACTGCTGCTTCCTTGGAGGACCTGTTGAGCCAGAATTCGGATCGCGCTGATAGCGCGGATGGGCAAGCCTCCGAAGCCAACACAGGACAGCCGAATGCCAATCAACAAGCAAACGAGCAGTCAGGAACTCAACAGCAAGCTTCTCAAGAGCAATCGCCGACGAGTCAAAAACCTAGCGGCAATGCTCCGCCCCCTAACGCGACAGCTCAACAGAATTCTGGCTCGCCGCAGAATTCGCAGTCGAGTCAAAATACTCCGCAGTCTCAAGGTGGCCAATCGTCACAACCGACGAATCCATCTCCTAATGCTTCGCCTCTGTCTCAGCTGAGCTCCTCGCAGAAAGCTCAGTTGCTTGATGAGCTGGATCAGCAGGTGTTCAACGATTTGAACTTGGGTCCGCAGGACAATAACGCTCAGAATCCGATGCAGTCGGGTTCGTCGCAACCAGCACCGAGCACGCTGGCGGAGGCAGCCAAGCAACTGGCCATGCAACTTAGCCGTTCGCAGATGCCGCCTCAAGGCCCACCGCCACCCGATATTGGCATGGCCACCGAGGCGAATCTCGCCAATGTCGATCCCCAAGCGCCGACGGAAGTACGCGTTATGGAGGTGCAGCGTGTCAATGGTGATTGGGGTGAACTCCGCGAGCAACGCGTAGAAGGCGCTGTAGAAACAAAGCGTTCCAAGATGGCGCCGCATATTCGAGCGCAAGTGGATGCATATTTCCGCAGCCTGGCGGGAGAGGAGGCTCCCTAGATGTCGAAGGCAAGCGAAGTTATGCGATTAGGGTGGATTCGAATTCTACTCTTGACTCTATCCGTAATTTGCGTGTTTTGTCCGATGGGCAATGCAAGGGCTCAGGAGATCAGTGCCGAAGAAGTCAAAGCTGCGGTGGATAAGGGCATTTCCTACCTAGTGTCCAAGCAGCGTGAGAGTGGAGCCATCACTGACCGTCAGTACGATACGACGATGAGCTCATTGGCGATTATGGCATTGGCAAGCACCGGAGTAACACCCTCCACACCGGGTGAACTTGGGAAAGTCTCTCAGCGCGCATTGGATTTTGTGCTCAGCAAGGATCGTCAGGATGACAAGGGCTATTATGGCAATCGCGATGGCTCTCGGATGTATGGGCATGGGATCACAACGTTGATGTTGACCGAGATGCTGGGAATGGGAGCTTCCGATGAGCAGGACGAGCAAATTCACAAATCATGCCAGCGCGCCATTGATTTGATCCTGAGTTCTCAACGGCAGCAAAAGTCCTCGGACGCTCAGGGCGGTTGGAGATACACTCCGAATTCGAACGACGCTGATCTATCTGTCAGTGTTTGGCAGCTGATGGCACTGCGCTCGGCCAAGAACGATGGTTTGGATGTTCCGGCAGAGGCAATCAGTGATGCCATTGCCTACCTCAAACGTTCCTTTTCGAAGCGTTTGGATGCCAATGGCGTACCCGTAAGTTCCGGCGGAGGTTTCTGTTACTTGCCTCGCAGTTCTAATCCTACTTTTGCAATGACCGCGGCTGGACTATTGGCCATGCAAGTCTGCGGCCAGTATGAATCGCCCTTGGTGCGCGATGCGGCGGAATGGCTTGAAGAGCACCCGCCTAAGTGGAAGGATCGCTTCTTTTTTTACGGCACCTACTATTACGCTCAAGGCATGTACCAACGTGGTGGAGACCACGCCGATATCGCAAGTCAAACCGTTGCGAAGCTGCTGCTTGAAAAACAGCAAGAGGATGGTTCTTGGGTATCTCCCAGTGGAGAAGAGACTTCTGTTGGCAAAGTGTACGCCACCTGCATGGCCATTCTCAGCCTCTCCGTCAAGTATCACTACTTGCCGATCTACCAACGCTAATACTTGGATTTGAGGATGTGGATGCCCGCGAGCTATTTAATTTCAGGAGGACCGGGCCGGGAGGAGCTTTCCTGCGCGGGATTGTTTTTCGGCTTGTTGTCAGGCGATGGTGGTTTTTCCTGATTACCCTTCGGTGAGCCTTTCCTCTCCGAGGAGGCTTCATCGGCTTCGGAGTCGTTTGCAGGTGCATCTTGTGTATTAGATGAGTTCGGGCCCTCAAAGGGATCTGGTTCTTCTGCCGTGTCTTTGACGTCTTCTGTGGCCGGCTTGTTGGGCTGCACAACCGTTGAGGAAGCCTCTCCTTTTTCTAATGTTCGGCCGGCGTTAGCGAGTAGACGTTCTAATTTGTTGTTGAGAAATGGGGAACCCTGGAAAATCTCTTTGGGGTATTCATAGTATTTGAGGATTCCATCTAGCAGCTCACTTCCCATATACGAATTCAACGACATGCCAGCAAGGTATTGCAGTCGCAAGTTGATGTCGCGATTGACTTGGGCGCCCTTAGTCCAAGGCTTCATGCGCTTGGCAGAGCCAGCGTATGTAGCAAGCAGTGCTTCTACGTCCTCGAAGCCTACCTGCCGCATCGACTCGCGGACAGTTTCATGGTCGGGGCGAAGATAGCGTTTGTTGATTTCATCCAAATTGATTTGAGTCCCATCGACCTGACCAAATAACACTGCGTCGTAGCCTTCGCCTTCGTAATCGTTGGTCCACAGAATGCCATCTGGAAAAACTTCAAAGAAGGTCGCGATGACGCTCTTCAGAGTTTGCGGGTCACTCTCATACAGCGGCATCCAAAGCGCCATGATGCCGCCTGGCTTAAGACGGTCCCGGCACATTTGATAGTACTCGATCGTGTTCAGCGCCGCACAGCCTTTGACCCAAGGATCAATTGGATCTGAAGTGATAATGTCGAACTTCTTATCGGTCGTCCGAATGAAATGCCGTCCGTCGTCAAACTCGATTAGCACTCTGTCTGCGTTCTTCGGATCGACTACATTGAAATTTACACGCGAGAAGTATGGCGTCACCTTTGTTGGGACCAGTGGTTCGATGTCGCAAATAACCAGGTGCTTGACCTCTGGGTGAGGAAGGAAGCTGCCGGCGGTAACACCCGCTCCACAGGCAACTACCAAAACATCTTCCGGGTTATCGTGTATGAGTGCAGGTAAGTGTCCCAGCATGCGTTGCAAGCGCATGTCTTCTGGGCTACTCGATGCTTGAACTTTTCCGCCACCATGGAATTTGCGAATGCCGTCCGTCGTCTGCGTTACCGCCACGCTGACATTGATTCCTTCACCTGTCATCAAGCAATACTCGCTACGCTCGCCTACTGCCTTCTGCGGAATTTCCTCGGCGGGCGTGATTTCGGGTACTAGAAATCTCTCATAGCGTGCGGAATAGCGTCCATAGCCAATCATGCCCCAGGGGACATCGCAGAGGCTGATGCCACAGATGAGTGTGACAAGTACCGTACCAAATGAGGGTAAGGAGGTGTTTTGAACTGAAGACTGTGTTTTCTTCGATGCACCCATTAGAAGTAACGTCAAAAGTACCGAGCAAAGTCCGATGCCTAGCAAGAAGAACTGCGAGTTTAACGTTCCAATCTTCGGAACCAAGAACACGCTAAAGCAGACAGCTCCCAAAATTGCGCCCAGTGTATTTGCTGCGTACATCCGGCCTACCAATCGAGCTGGATCTTGACCAGGACTTGCAGCGGACGCCAAGGCCAAAGGAAAACTGGCACCCCAACAAATTGTTGCCGGCAAGACGACAAACATGCAGCGAGCTACATCCAGCTGGAAGGTGTACCAAATGCTGCTGGAAACAGTGGGATCAATCGGCCAGTAGGCAATCGAGCGGGCAATCAAATTACCTGTCCAGGCGATTCCTAAAATGATCATGAATTGACAAACGGCCAACCCACGCAACGGGTTGACAATGTTGCGGGCTAGCAGAGAACCCACGGAACTACCGATCCCAAGTCCGACTAGGAAGACGGCTAGGATTATCGAAAACGTGTAAACCGTCCCGCCCATTAGCAAGGACAGCAAGCGGGTCCACACGACTTCGCTTCCCAGTGCCGATGCACCAGATAGTGCAATGACGCACCAAACTCCATAAGCGGGTTTTTGAGGAGTCTTCTTCTTTTTCGGCTTGGGCAAGCCGGGTGTTATTGCCTTGGGCTTCGGTTTCTTGGGTTTGGGCGCGACTGGATTCGTTCCGATCGATAGGCCATACGCCAGGGCGGCGACCAATACATTGATCGCTGCAGCTACGTAGGTCGCCACAGCCATGTCGAAGACACGAAGCAAATAGAAGCCCGCAAGCAGGCAACCCAGGACAGCGCCAGCGATATTTCCCCCATAGAAGAATCCTAGCCAAGATACTCCTTTCGAAGTGGATTCAACCCAGCGAGCGACGGCGGGCAAGGTAGCGCCCATGAGCGCCGTCGGAGGTAGCAAACAGAGAGCAGCGATCAAAGCACGCTGCCAAATTCCTGCGCTGCCACCAGCAAGCATCCCGTAGAGTCCCTGGATCAGCGGCAAGCATGCCAGGATCAAAACGCCGAAGAAAGCGATTCCAATCTCTAGTAGTACGTAGACCCGAAGCGGATGCTTTTTCTTGGGCATCAACATCGGCAAAAGCAAACTACCGAGACACATCCCGCCCATAAAAATTCCAAGTAATACGCCCATCGAAACGGCCGTGGAACCGATCAGCAACTGAAGTAGCTGAAACCACACAATCTCATAGATGAGCGCAGCACAACCACTTCCGACAAAAAGAACTAACAGGAATGGCAGGCGTTGGTTGCTAGTTGGCTTCGGCTTGTTGGCCGGATCGGCGGAGGTGGGGCTCGTAGAGTTCAGTGTTGCAATCCTTCCAGATGGCTATCGTGTGCTGCGGCTGATGAGTGCAAGGTGTGCGGGGCGAGAATGATCGTGGACGAACTACTGAGAGTAATAAGGTCTTGGCGGTTCAATCAGCGAAGCAGCATTGTAGCGTCTAGCGCTACTCCTATTTGTCGTTTTCCGGTTTCGAGGAATTTGCAGCCAGGGATTGAGCTTTCATTTTCTTTAGCCAATCGTCCAGAACAGCACGGGCACCGCGGTTGCTGGATTGGAACGTTCGATCCGAAGCTTGCTCTACAAGTTTACTTAACGCTGCCGGATCCTCTACTTGCTTGAGCTGATACCTCAAATGAAATCGACCTGAATAGGAGCGAATAAGAACGCTATTTGTCTGCCAAATCTGCTGCGGGCTCTCGCTACGTTCGATTTTCGCCCGCAGCGGAGCTAGATTGTCGCGCCGCTCAAAAAGGCAGTAACTGATGTCGCCATGTTCGGCGAATCCCTTGAATTTAACGGCTGACACCTTCCGGCCTTCGTAAATGGCAAAACGGAAACCGTCTAGATACAGGTAGTAGTCGGCCGTTAGAAACTGCACCGTGGAACGTTTACCGTTCTGTTGCGCGGCCACGGATTCTACATGCCATAAGCCTTCGAGCCAGGGTTGAGGCCATTTGGGAGTATCAGAATTCGGCTGCTGTTTGGACGTCGGCTGCTGTTTGGACGTCGGAGAATTCTTGTTTTGGCTTGAGGATGGTTTTTCTTCTGTTTGCGCCTCGGCCTTGGGCGCCGCAAGTAGTATCTGGCTGCCAACGATGAATGCTGCAAAGCCTGCCGCTCTCCAGCTTATCCAAGCCTTGCCCTGCATTTCTTAGAACTCCCCTTCGACGGACTTCAACCGAAAGACAATATACTGGATCTAAACCGTCGTAGCTCGAAAAATCAAGCGGAATGTCACCTTGGCGATTCCCTGGCTTTCATAGACAATTCTGCGCTTCGCGCGGTGCTACTACTGGGCGATCGAATAGTGATGTAATCCATTTGTTTCTGGGGGAAGTATGCCGGGTCTGGATCCCGACTGGCAAGGTGCTGGTGTTCTGGTTGCCTACTCGGCAGCAGTGATCTTGGCTTCCGTCTTTGGTGGTCTGCTGCCTGATTGGATCCGCCTCACTCACAACAAGATGCAACTGCTCATCAGCTTTGTTGGCGGCATCATGTTAGGAATTGCGATCTTCCACATGATTCCCCACGCCTTGGTCGCCAGCGGCGGAGCCATCGATCGCCAGGACGTCGAAAGGGTAGCTTGGGGCGTCATGCTGGGCTTGTTGGCAACGTTTTTCTTGCTGCGATTTTTTCAGTTCCACCAGCATGGTCCTGGCGATTTTGGCTTTCAAGGCGAAGAGGGCAGCGAACCTGCACATCTCTGCTCCGAGCACACGCATCCGTCGCATTCGCACGCTCATGGCCAACAGTCCACTGGTAAAACGCGATGGGTTTTTGTGCTTGTCGGTTTGGGGCTACATACTCTGATGGACGGCGTCGCTATGGCGAGCGGCGTTGTTGCCGAGAGTGGACATCACCATGGGATTGGTATTCCTGGTCTTGGGATCTTTCTGGCTGTCTTGCTGCACAAGCCACTCGATGCAGTTTCGATAACTTCGCTCATGAAGCCAAGCACTACTCCCAATCAGCGACTGCTCGTCAATGTAGGTTTTGCACTCATGTGCCCCGTGGGCGCTTTTCTATTCTGGTTTGGAGCTGGCCTCGGCAATGAATGGGCAAGTAGCTTTGCTACCTGGGGACTTGCCTTTTCGGCTGGCGTTTTTCTGTGCATTTCACTAAGTGATCTTCTTCCAGAAATGGAGTTTCATTCCCACAATCGTATTCCGCTATCCATCGCGCTGCTTGCCGGAATTTTGGCAGCTTATGCCATCGGAATCTTGGAAGGCGAAGATGCTCATGGAACAAACGCCAGTGAATCGACTTCGCACGACGATGGGCATGTTCACGACCATTCTGGGCACAACCACGATTGAGAGCCACCTTCGCTGGAGTGCAGGCTTCAGCCGCCTTCCATGCCGCTGAGAAGTCCGCTCTCTTACGCGTCGCGGCTCATGGGCAGTCAGGACTTGAGGTAGGACTTTCGCAGGAGCGAAAGGCGACAATGGACTTCGAGTACAATAGGTCGGCCTCATTTCAGCTGCCCTCGAATCCTTCCAACAATAGAATTTTATCCTCATGCTTGGTTGTCTAAGTCTTTGTAGAAAACTCCGTCTCGCCATCCTCTTTCTGATTCCTCTTTCGTCTTTGGGAATCTCGAGAAACATCTCAAGGGCCGATGATCGACCGAATATCGTCGTCATCGTTTGCGATGACATGGGTTTCTCGGACTTGGGCTGCTACGGCGGCGAAATTAAAACACCGAATTTGGATCGCTTGGCCGCGGGAGGATTGCGATTTACCGACTTTCATAACAACGCAAAGTGCAGTGAGACGCGAGCCTCTTTACTAACAGGACTGTGGCACCAGCAATCGAAAAATCTCAAAAAGCCAAATCACGTCACCCTGGCGGAAGTGCTCCGCAGCGCGGGCTACTCGACGTTGATGAGCGGCAAGTGGCACGTGGCGCAAACCCCGACCGAACGCGGGTTTGATCGCTACTTTGGATTCCTCAGTGGCTGCATCAACTTTTTTACCGGTGAAGATTGGGGCTCTGGAGATAAGTGGGGTACAGGTGAAAACCTGATGCGTTTGGATAACCAAGAATACAAATGCCCCAAGGATTTTTACTCCACAGATGGCTTCACGGATTTTGCCTTGGAGTTTTTAGATGATGCGACCGGGAAGGAAGCTCCCTTCTTTCTCTATCTCGCTCACAATGCGCCACACTTCCCGTTGCACGCATTGCCCGAGGACATAGCCAAGTACAAGGGTAAGTACGACGAGGGCTGGGACGTCATTCGAAGGCGTCGCCATGCTCGCTTGATGGAGCTGGGTATCATCGACGGGCGCTGGCCCTTATCGGCGCGTGATCCGAAAGTGGAAGCATGGGCTGATCTAGAATCAGATGAAAAGGAGTTCTTAATTCCAATGATGGAAGTCTACGCGGCCATGGTTGATCGACTGGACCAAAACATCGGACGGCTCGTGAAATATTTGGAGTCGAACGACGAGCTAGACAACACCTTGATTGTATTCTTCTCCGATAACGGTGCATGTCCTTATCAAAGAATGCGTAATGAGATTCAGATTCCCGGACCCGCCGAGAGTGATATTGCGTACGACGCACGCTGGGCCAACATGTGCAATTCGCCATTGCGACTCTACAAGCAATACGCCCACAACGGAGGCACCTTGACTCCAATGATTGCTCACTGGCCCCAAGGCATCCAAGCTCGCGGTGAGCTGAGCGGTTTCACTTCGCATTTGGTCGACTTGATGCCGACTTGCGTGGAATTAGCGGGAGCTAAATATCCATCTGAATTCAACGGCAAATCCGTTTTGCCCATGCGCCGCGCCCCTTGCCGCGCGAGGCTTTCTTTTCTTCGATCAATTCGACCGCGCGGTTC
>JBCCEO010000058.1:0-18199 GCA_039030255.1 Planctomycetota bacterium
AAAGTGGCAAGATGCCCGACAGCGTTACCGTCGGAAACAGGCCGCTGGGTAAATCGCAGATGATCGAACCGCGGCTAGCTGGTGTTGCTGCCTTCCCACAAGATCTGCGAGCTGAACACGGTTACGACAATCGCGGCGACCATCTTTCGCTGTCACCGCTGTTGATGGAAGAATTTGTCAAACTTGGTCACTCCATCACTGGCAGCAAAGACTTCGGGCCGCGCAACGTAGGCATCTGGAAATCGTTTTTCTTGCCGCCTGGGAAGAACGTGAGTCTGCAAGAGGAAATTCGCAACCGTTTGACGACATTTTTGACAAACGCGTTTCGCCAACCTGCAAGCGACGAATTGGTTGAGCGCTACTCAAGTTTTGTAAGCGCAAGGTTGGATTCAGGACAGGATTTTACTGCTGCCATGAAGTCCGTCGCCGCGGCAACCATAGCTTCACCCCGATTTTTGTATTTGTACGACAAAGGAAACGATGCGTTGGAAGCAAAACAAGCCACGGTCGACGATCTGGAGTTGGCTTCACGCTTGTCTTTCTTTCTGTGGGGCGGGCTACCAGACCAACAGCTTTTGGACCTTGCGATCGAGGGCAAACTTCACGAGCAAGAAATCTTGACCCAGCAGATCGACCGGATGCTGCACGACGTAAAACTGAAACGCTTTTGCGACAGTTTTCCGCCGCAGTGGTTGCAGCTTGATCGCATCGTTTCGTCCGTGCCTGACCGCAACCGCTTTGCAGATTTCTACTTTTCAAAGTACCGCGCAAGCATGCACATGATGATGGAACCATTGTTGCTTTTTGAAACGGTGTTGATCGAAGATTTGCCGATCACTCAATTGATTGATCCAGACTTCACCTACATCTCTGGAAAGCTGCAGTCGGCATACGGCGAATTGGCTCCAAAGGCCGGTCCCTCCAAGGGTGGCGCTGTAACCGTTTTGACTTTTCATCGCGTGCCAGTCGAGGATCGTCGCATTGGTGGCGTGATCACCAATGCTGCGGTCATGACCATGACATCAGGGCCTGAGCGTACGCAGCCCATCACGCGCGGAGCATGGATCGCCAGCGTGATCTTTAACGATCCTCCCGAACCACCGCCGGCAGATGTTCCACCGCTTGGCGAAAAACCTAAAGACGGTGAGGAAAATATGACGCTGCGTGAACGTCTGGCTGTGCATCGCGAAAGGGCCGATTGCCGCGGTTGCCACGAACAGATTGATCCACTTGGATTCGCGCTCGAAAACTACGATCCCATTGGTCAGTGGCGCGAGCAGTACGAAAATGGACGAAAGATCGACACCAGCGGCCGACTTTTCCGCGAACACGCTTTTCACGATGTCGTGGAATTCAAGGACGCTATCTTGGCCGACAAAAACCGATTCACGCGGGCTCTTGCCGGCCATCTGCTCTCCTTTGCACTCGCTCGCAAATTGGGGCCTGCGGACCAAATCGCGCTAGACGAAATCACGAAAAACGTGGCGAATGACGATTACAAAATGCAGACCTTGATTCGAGAAATTGTGCTCAGCCAACCGTTTCGGAACAAATCATGAAATCATCACGACGACAATTCCTACGTGGTATCGGCGGCGCGACACTAGCGTTGCCATTCTTGGAAAGCGCGCATGTGTATGGTGCAAAGCCAAACGCCACACCAGCGCTGCGAATGGCGCACTATTACGTTCCCATTGGGGTCGTGCGTCGAGGGTTCTTTCCAGGCGAATCCGAGCACGTGATCCCCAAAGGCAATTTGGGCGGCGTGATGAAATCGCTCGGTGAGCAGGATCCGAATCATAATGTGAAGCCACTGGGCGAATTGACACCCACCATTCAGCCGCTTGCAAACCTGAATGAGCATTTCAATTTGATCACAGGAATGGATCGCACCTTCCAGCAAGGTACCGACGTCCACGCCCAATGCGCCTCGTGTTATTTAAGCAGTGCCAAGCCATACACCATCCAAGGTAGTGCATGGCCGCTGGACCGAACGCTTGATCACATTGTTGCCGACCAAATCGGAAAGCAAACGCCGTTTCGAACGCTGGAATTCAGTTGCAATAGCCATCGCGATAACAAAGAATCGATTTACTTTGACAACATCTCTTGGTTTGGGACGGGCCACCTTGCGCCGTCCATTCGAGACCCCCGGAAAATGTATCGCCGACTGTTTTCTACTCAGGAGTCGCAGCAGTACAAAGACGTGACCAGCTTGGTTTTGGAAGACGCTCGTTCGCTGACTAAGGATCTGGGACGAACCGATCGCGACAAATTCAAAGAGTATTTTGAAGCAATTCGATCGATGGAAATGCAGATGACTCGATTGGAAAATATGCGAGCCGAATTGTCTGCTGTCGACTTTGAGGAACCCACCGACGCGTACATGCCTCGCGGCGACTACATACGGTTGATGGGCGATTTGATGGTCACGGCGTTACAGACTGGATTGACCAATGTGGCAACATTCATGGTCGGCCCAGAACGATGGGATACGCCCTACATGTTTGACGGATTGTTTGACAAACCACGCAGCCATCATCAGATGTCCCACAATCAAACCAAGATGATTGATGACCTGTTGCAAGTCGACCTATTTCACATGCAACAGTTTGCCTACATGGCACAGAAGATGCGAGACATCCAAGAATCCGACGGCAGTACGTTGTTGGACAACACACTTTTCACCTACGGTTCAGGGCTTGGTGATGGATCCACTCATCAATACAACGACTTACCCATCATCATGGCCGGAGGCGGTCATCGCGTCAAAACAGGCAAACACATCAAC
Source organism: Planctomycetota bacterium (assembly GCA_039030255.1). GTDB lineage: Bacteria > Planctomycetota > Planctomycetia > Pirellulales > Pirellulaceae > Aureliella. The sequence continues at coordinate 2,792 of JBCCEO010000058.1, forward strand.
ATGCCTGAAGGAACTCCGCTGGCAAATTTGTGGTTAACCCAAGCCAAATTACTGGGGCTACCAATCGACGCATTCGCCGACAGCACCGGCGAAATCAGCGATCTATTGGCTGGCTGATGAAAGAAGCCTGCGGTGTTAGGGCAACAATGACTTTCTCAATCTAAGGCAGGTAAAGGTAAATGATTCTTTAGCGGGCTCCCCCGAAGAGGACATACACTTGCGTTGCTGTGATAAATCCCTCGTAGGCACCTGATCGGTTTCGTTTCTATTTGTACTAGAATATCAACTTCGACATTTGGTGAAGTTGTTGACTTGTTGAAATTGTCTTTGTTCTTTCTTGCGAAATCATGGTCAAATCTCGAGTAGGACCCTTTGCGTTGGAGGCGCCACTTTCGCCCAGTCGTAGTACTGGGCAACTGTTTCGTGGTGTGCATTTGGAGCAAAGCAAGCTAGCCGCTCTGCGAGTCTTCAAAATCCCGATGGGAATGACGCCAGAAAGCCGACAGGCCTACTCGGAGCAAATCGAACAGCTTAAAACACTTCGTCACCCAGGCATTGTGCGTTGTTTTGGTGGAGGTTACGACTCCAGCACAGCCTTTCTGGCTTACGAGTTGATCGATGGTGAGTCTCTGGACAATATTATTGCGCGACGCGGCAGGTTGCCCTGGGAAACGGCCTTTGAATACAGCCAAGAATTGATCGAAGCGCTGAAGTATGCATTAGAACGAGATTGGATTCACGGTCGATTGAAGCCTGACAAAATCCTTGTCGATAGTGAGGATAAGGTTCGGGTTTGCGATTGGCGTCGCGACGAAATCTCCGATCTCCTGCGCAGCCGACCATGTATTGCTCAGATGCAATTCACAGCCCCGGAGTGCTTTGACGGGCGTGAAGCAGATGAAAAGTCAGAATTGTACTCTGTTGGTGCACTTTTGTTCTTTATGTTGACTGGTCATCCGCCATTCCAAGCACCTTCAGAACAATTGCGTCAGGTCGTATTCACACAAGATGCACCGGATGTGCGCTCAATTGTGCTTGATTGTCCTGTTTGGTTCAGCTCGATCGTGAATCAACTCCTTTCCCGCGATCCGGCTAAGCGACCATTTAGTTTGACCGCAGTTCAGCTAGCCTTTAAGGAGGCTCAAAAACGCCAGGAGCAAGGTGTAGGCGTTTTACAGCATGCGACCGCAGGATTCAGCCCGTTGCAATTGGAAGCTGATCGTGGCGAGGCGGAAAAAGTACTGGGAATCAAGCCAAAGAAAAGAAAGAAGAAGAAGGCTGACGTCGGATTTTTTGATCAGGCCTGGGTGCTTGGATTGGGCCTCCTTTTGGCAATAGGAGCAATTGTTTGGCTTCTTTTGCCACCAAGCGAAGCGACTCTATATGCCAAGGCAGAACGATTGCTTCCACCAAAGAGCGATCGTTGGCTCGACTGGAAAAGGTCAAAAGATATTCTGCTGAATATGACCAATCGTTATCCAGACGGAGAGCATGCCAATTGGGCGAAAGAACGAATAGCGTGGATCGAGGCTGGGGAAACAACACGTCGCCTGCAGCGTCAAAATCGATTCAACGAGCGAGAAAAATGGTCCGATGCAGATCTGCAGTACTGGAACGCACAAGAGTTCGAGAAGTTCGGCGATCTGCAGACTGCCAAGATTCGATACGAAGCGGTACTTTCTGTTTACGAATCAGATTCTGAAGCAGCATCCATTTGTTATTTAGCCAGCGAAGCAATCCAGAGAATCGAGGAGCAAGGTAGTTCGGAAAGCGAACTACGGTCTTACATCAAGGAAAAATTGGCCGAAGCTAGTCAGGCCTATGATGAAGCTCGTATTGTCGCAGCACGTGAACTCTGGGAGTCTATCGTCGAACTTTACTCGAGCAATGATGAACTTACGGAAGAAGTTGGCGAGGCTGAGCTGCGACTCGAGGAACTCAAGAGTCGCTAGTCTTTAATCGTCGATTGGGCCTTGTTCTCCCAATCGATTCTAAGTCAACGCGAGTTTTCTGGCTGCAAAATCGCAGCAGCGTAACCCAACAGGTCGTCTCGTTGTTTGCAGATTTCTCGCATCGATTTGTACGCACCTGAACGCTGGCTGAGTTGCAGGAGCGACGGAGCAATACCCATGGTTCGAGCGCCCTTTGGCAATCTTTTTTCGTAGGCTGCCAGCGCTTCATCATTGCGGTCACATCGCGATAGAAGATCAATCAGGACTTCGACAGCAACCAATCCGAATTGTTCTTGGTCCACTACGTCTGCTTTTTGCGTAAAGTAACGGACCCCTGCATCGACTTGTTGTCCTAGTAATGCTCGGAAAAATGCCGCCGAGGCGGGATATAAATCCAAGAAGGGTTCTTCCCCCGGGTATTGATACTGTGGATGCAGCTTCATGCCATAGCCAGTGATGTCAAGCGCCATTTCTATGGTCGTGCGATCATCCAAAACCCGGGCGAATCGGACGGTGGAGGCCAAGTGACTGGTGTCCAAGTGATAAGAGCCATCTTTAAGTAAGTCAGGTCGTTGTGAAATGATGGCGGTGATGTTGGAGCCTTCGGGCGCAGATCCTTCTTGTTGTTCAATGTCACGTTTGAGATTTGCTAGTAGTTCTGCATGGACATGATGGACTAGGAGCCGAGCCGCGATTTGCTGATCTGGTCTCGGTCTGGCAGCCAGAGCAGATTCAAACATGGTGATACTATTGCAGGTGCCGAGTTGTTCGAGGGCGAGTTTGTAACCGCGTTCGATATCGACTCCTTCGTGGAGTAAGACTTCGAGGAGCTCATCGACGTTTTCGCCATCTGGCTGAACCGTAGACAAAGCTTTGGCTGCAATTTCTCGATCTCCAACGGGGCGCAAATACATCCAGCCTTCTCGAACTTGTCCCTCACGCATAAACGCCTCTCCGACTCGGCGGCAGGAGTCGATCAAGCCGCGTTCTAGCTTCAATTCAAGCTCATCCGCAAGCTTCTCTTCGTTGTCTGCTTGAGCCGCAGAGAGCCCGAGTTCGAGACGTAGCTTCATCTTCAGTGCTTCGAACAACTCATGGTATTTCTTGGACTGTTCCAGATGAAGGATAAGCTTGTCGATGGCGGCCATCGAATCGCCCTCGGCAACAGCCGATTCAAGATCTTCGTAAATGGTTTCTGTTGACATATTAGAATTCTCTTGCGAAAGGCTCCGCTAGGGGAACTCGCACCCCTAGCGTTACTCGCTCATAAACAGGAAAACAGTCATTCCGTGCATGCCCACTTGCTGCCGGACGCAACAGTATAGGCGAGTTTGATCAGAAAGACGACTTACGATGCGACAAGAACGTGCTTCCTTTGGCGGCCTTGCAGTCGCGGCTTTGGAGAGCCGACGACAGGTAGAAATGGAGCGTCTGATCGCAAAGTTCGGAGGAAAGCCCTTCGTCAGTCCTTCCATGCGAGAGGTACCGATCGAAAAAAATCAGGAAGCGGTCGATTTTGCATATCGTGTGATCACTGGCGAAATCAACATCGTCGTATTCCTGACTGGTGTCGGCTTTAGGGGGCTGCTAAGTGCGATTGAACGCAAGCTGGACAAGCAGCGATTTTTGGATGCACTTTCTGATATTACAACAGTGGTGCGCGGCCCCAAGCCCGCCGTCGCCATGAAGGAAGTGGGCCTGGCGCCAACGGTCAAAGTTCCAGAACCCAACACTTGGCGCGAACTTCTCAAATCTCTCGACGAAAAAGTTCAAATAACGAATCAGAAAGTAGGCCTGCAGGAGTATGGGACGACTAATCGAAGCCTGATTGCTGGCTTGGAAGCTCGTGGTGCTGAAGTCGTTCCACTGCGAATCTACAACTACGAATTGCCCGAGGATACACAGCCACTTCGCGAGAATATCCAGGCCATCATTCGCGGTGAGAGGGATCTGTTACTGCTGACTAGTGCGCATCAAGTGGCCAACATGTTGCGTTTAAGTGTCGAAATGGAAGTCGAGCAGCCACTTCGTGCAGCAATGAAAAATCTGATTGTTGCATCGGTGGGACCGACGACAAGCGACACCTTGCGTCATAATGAGCTGCCGGTTGATCTTGAGCCTTCGCATCCGAAAATGGGACACTTGGTTCAGGAAAGTGCTGAAAGAGCCCCAGCATTGATCGCAGGAAGGCAACTTCAATCAACGGTTGTTCAATCAACGGGAAAAGAAATCATGGATAAGCAGGCAGCCTGGTATGACGGGCCGTTCATGCGGGCTTGCCGTCGCGAAGCTTCATCGGTGACACCCGTTTGGTTGATGCGGCAAGCTGGTCGCTACATGGCCGAGTATCGGGCTGTGCGTGAAAAAGTCAGTTTCCTTGACCTTTGCTACAACTCCGAACTATGCGCCGAAGTCATGGTTACCGCTGTTGAAAAGCTTGGTGTGGATGCGGCGATTATCTTCTCTGATCTATTACCAATCCTTGTTCCAATGGGAATGGACTTGGAATTTGCCAAAGGGGACGGGCCCGTCATCCATAATCCCTTGCGGGCCGTTAAGGATATTGATCGCGTGAAAGAACTCAACTCAATGGAGGAACTTGAGTTCGTCATGGATACAGTTTCTATGACACGCGCGGCCATTGCAGACCACATTCCGGTAATTGGGTTTGCCGGAGCACCGTTTACTTTAGCCAGCTATATGATAGAGGGCGGCGGCAGTCGCAACTATCACCATACAAAGTCCCTGATGTACCGTGACCCGGGTGCATGGGATGTATTGATGACGAAGCTCTCTCGCACCATTGCTCGTTATTTGAACGCGCAAGTCATTGCAGGAGCACAGTGCGTGCAATTGTTCGATTCTTGGGCCGGATGTTTGTCCTACCAAGATTACCAAAAGTATGCTTACCCATATGTGAAGCAGATTATTGACTCAATCGTGCCTGATGTGCCGGTAATAAACTTTGCAACCGGCAATCCAACGCTGCTGCCCCTGTTGCGTGGTGATAGTCGGACCGTTGTAGGCATTGATTGGCGAATTCCTCTGGATGTTGCTTGGGAGCAGGTCGGGCACGACCGTGGAGTCCAGGGTAATTTAGACCCAGTATCACTATTTGCTGAACCTGAAGTTCTCAAGCAGATGACGGCAGAAGTTCTCGACCGCGCGGGTGGTCGAGCTGGCCATATCTTCAATCTGGGACACGGCATTCTGCCTCAAACTCCAGTCGATAATGCTATCGCCTTGGTCGACATGGTGCATGAACTTAGCCAAAAGTAGATTGGCGTTCTCTGCTAAGTATTAGAGTGCTTTGTAGCCGGTCGATCGCTTTGTTCGCTTTGCTGGTAGCTAGCGCCGGGATCTGCGACCAACTTCAACTTTTTTGAAATTATTTCCCAGAAGTTTGTAATGCTTGGGCAATATCTCAGTCTTTATCTATAGAAACGCTATTGTTTTCCCAATTGGCTTTTTGCTAGCAATAGACTGCGCGAGCGAGCGAAGCCATTGTTCTTGCTGGACTGAGAAGAAAGAGAAAGGAGGATTTTAAAAAATACTTTCAGGGCATGACCTAAGGTGTCGCAGTCATGGCGCCTAATGGTTTGTAGAGGTTGGCAAGAGTTGAATTTGATGGACTGAAATTCAAGAATGCAACAAAGGATTCCTTTGGTTCTTGTGTTTCAATTTGCAACAAACGTCTCAAGTTGACTTCAAACATTGTATGCCCAGGTCCAACAATGCTTGCATTTCAAGTGGATGAACAAAGCGTTGAAAAAGCTGTGGCAGTTTCGAACTAAAGGCTTCCCATACACGTCAGAAAGGAAAAGCGAGTTTTTCGTTTCGATTTCATCTGTATTTGGTACGCCAATTGCGATCGGTTTCGGAATTAGAAGAGTTGAACTTTTCTGACACAAATGGAGTCATTTACCAAGATTGGCAATGGAAACGCGACTAACCAGAAGCGAACCAAGAGCCACAACCCTCAAGGAGGTCCAAGATGTTAGTACTAAGTAGAAAAGAAGGCGAAAAGCTAGTAATTGGCGACAACGTAACACTTGTTGTTTCAAAAATCTCTGGCAACCGCGTCACCGTAGGCATTGAAGCGCCTGCAGACGTCAAGATTTTTCGCGGCGAGTTGGCGGCTAAAGATAAAGAGAAGAGTCAGCAACCACGTGTGGTGCCTCTTCGACGTGCGGCCACCGTCACGATTGACCTAGATGATTTGCTGCCGGGGGAAGCGGAAGCAGAACTCGCCGAGCTTGAAAAGCACGCCGTTTAGAGTGTCCGCCTTGGGTTGGGTCGCAGACTTGGCGCGTGAACTGCAACGAGTGAAGAATCCAATTTTGGAATGCTCGTTTCGTTGCTGGGGTAAGTCAGTCCGGGTCCATCACTGCTCAAGGCAACCTAGTTCATCAACATGGAGCATTGTTGCTCTGCCTGCGTAAGGTGGGCAGCAAAAGTAGCTTCATGAGTTGGGCAAGGAAGGACGGTGTCCACAATGCATGCTGGCTAAAAGGCGTAATGTGCAATGCAAAATGGAGTTTGTAATGGAAATAGGGCGCAGTGAAATGCTGTCGCGGTGGCTATTTTCCTACTTGAGAAGCAATTGACCAAGATGTTCGGCCATTTGCGATGTAGTAATCTGTTCATCGAGAGCCGTGCGGTGATGGATCACTGCAGTTCGTGCAGCGATACCCGACGTGGCACTTAATGCTATGGGAAGGTGGCAGCGTCGTTTCGATCGCCGATGAAATCCAGGAAATCCTGTACCGATTCCAAGGCGATGCGATGCGGAATCCAGGACTGACTCTAAAGTTCGATCTGTGTTTTGCAGCAATAGTCCAAACTGATAGATACCCGTTTTGGCTTCTCGGCCCTGCAAGTCCACTGGAAAAATCCATCCATGATTTGTCGAATCCTCTTCCATGAAAGTGCGAAGCTCGTCAAAAAAATCGCGACAGAGCTCATTCATTCGCGTTAGAAACGGCAATTGGGCCAAGACCAAAGCAGCTTGAATTTCCGATAGACCATAGGGTCCACTTCCAGCTCCCGCTGCTATCTTCGATTTTTGTGCAAGCTCCTCAGAGCTACAAAGAAGGGCTCCGCCTCGTCCCGCCGATAAGACTTTGCTGCCGCCGAAGCTGAGAATCGTGAAGTCCGCCAAACATCCGACGATGGACTCCTGCGTCCCCTCGTTTGCGTCAGTTACTTGGCTTGCTCCGATCACCTGGCAGCAATCTTCGATAAGCCGGATGTTTCGCGACTGAAAAAGGCTCCGTAGTTTGGGAATATTCTGCAACTGTCCATGCAAATGGGAAACAATTGCAACTTTGCAATTTGGGCTCGCCTCGAGAGCACTCTCTAGCTTGTTGATGTCGAGAGACCAACTGTTGGTTGCCACGTCGACAAGTGTCGGACGTGCTGCGCAGCGTTCGATGGCCCAGAAGTTTCCTGGATAGTCATAAGCGGACAAAAGAACTTCGTCTCCAGTCCTAATGCCTGTTGCCCGCAGTGCAATTTCCATCGCACTACTGCCGCTACTTGTGAGCAGACAGAACTTTTGCTGCACCAGTTCGGCCACTCTTCTTTCGAGTTCTTCGCAGCAGTCGCCTTGGTAGGTGGCAAAGCCACGTTGGGCTGCAACCTCCTTAAGCTTGGTTTCGATCGCGCTTTGAATTTCCGATGCTAGCATTGCAACAAGGAAGAAAAAGAGCAGGGTTTGCTGGCACAAAATGCCATAGTCTTCGATCCTCTTAAAAGTGTACTCTCCGCCACCAGCGGCCTTTGTACGATCGACGTGCCGTCACTGATTTTGAACGGATATCATCATCCTTCCAAGGTAGGGCAAGGAAATGCCAATTACTTCCAATGTTCAAGGTTCTAGCGAAGCAAGCGAAACGCTACCAGCGACCGAAGGTGGCGACGCGTCTGTGGGATTCTCACAGACTATCGCAGACTCGTACGATAAACTGATGCAGGGAGAGCTGACAGAAGCATCCTCAACTTTGCTCGTTAGCGTTGTGTTCCCTGCGTTCTGTGCCCTGGCAATGATCATTGTTGCCTATTTTGCTGCAAAGCTAATTGCGCGTTGGACTTCCGTCGCGATCTGCAATCGAGTCGATCAAACGCTGGGCAAATTTGCTGGCAAGCTCGCCTTTTACGCTGTAATGTTGGTCAGCAGTATTGCTGTGCTGCAGACGATGGGATTTGGCGTTACTAGCTTTGCTGCCGTGTTGGCCGCAGCTGGTTTTGCAATCGGCCTCGCCTTTCAAGGAACACTTAGCAACTTCGCAGCCGGTGTACTGCTTCTCGTCTTTCGGCCCTTTCAGGTGGGCGATGTCGTGAATACGGCAGGCATCACGGGCAAGGTCAACGCAATAGACCTCTTTACCACTACCTTTGATACCCCAGACAATCGTCGCTTGATCGTTCCCAATAGTGCGATTACCGGGGCCACGATCGAAAACACTACCTTTCACTCTGAGCGACGCGTGGACGTTGCCGTAGGTGTAGACTATGCCGCTAGTCTCGATCAAACACGGGCTGTCTTAACCAGTTGCGCTGAGTGTTTTGAGGAGGTCACAATTCAAGACGAAGGTCGTGGCTATCAAGTCATTTTGACGAACCTTAGTGCCAGTTCCGTAGATTGGGTCATTCGTCTGTGGACACGCAAGGAAGATTACTTCGCGGTCAAAGAAGCTTTGACAGAAGAAATTAAGCTCCAACTGGACGAGCAAGGAATTGGAATTCCGTTTCCTCAGATGGAAGTGCATTTTCCGAAAGATGTGCCAAATACGGAGCCTGTTGAGTCACAGGAAGATGCGGAAGAAGAAGAAAAATCGCCAATTTCGAATGTGGAGCCTTTCGAGATCCCATCGATCCCCACGGTCGAGGTCGGAGCGCCACGCACAGCACAGCGCCCAGTGCGACCTCGAATTCGATCCGGCCGAGGTTAGGACCTCACACCAGCATTCTCCGTAGGACTGCAGGCAAAGAACCCTATCGTTCCATGCGTCGAGCAATTGCTTCCACAGGCAACGGAATGATATTTGGGTTGCCAATTTCATCTGTACGCAAAATGTCGTCGGGTTCGCCAACGTCGGCACCCGTGTCATATTGCACGATGTAGGCTCCGATTTGCATGTAGTTCTCCTGGTAAACGGGCGGCCAGAATTCCTCGCCGCGATTGGCCAGAGTCCGGGCAAGAAGCCGTGTTGCTCGCCCGCTAAATCCACTTAGCACCATCTCAAGTCGTCCAAGCGATTCGCGATACACGTACATGACAAGCGCAGAGTCTTGGCTGCCCGCGTAGGTCCATGTTCCATCCGCCTTCTCATAATAGATGCCTGGCTGAGTGGATTCTTCCGAAGCACTTAACTTCAGGCCTGCGGAACAGCAAGGCAAGTGCGGATCACTGTCACGATAACGGAGGAAGAACGGGCTTCGTCGATCTGAGGCCTTTGCTACATTGTCTTCTGACTGAAAGGGCTGTCCAGAAAACGTGTCGGCAACAACCCGGTCTACGATCGGGTTACTCTTGACGCTGCCAAGGCAGATAAGAGCTTTATCGCCGGCAGACGAAGTGAACGTATCGTAGACTTTATTGGATCGCGCGATAGCTGGTCCCGCGTCGTTGATGCCAGGACTCCAAACAAGAGTTTGCCTCAAGAGTTCAGGGTGGGTTGGCAAATCGCGAGTGGCGGTGCTAGGTTGTGTTCGAGCTAATTTGTCCGTGCCACCGAGGGTTGTGACTCCGCTCAATACTTCGCCAAGCAGAACCGCGTCCGAAGCAACGACCCAGGCTGTTTCCGGTTTGTCGTCGTTGTCGGGTCGGCGAACACCGACGCAAATTTCCAAACGTCGTCTGCGCGCGAGAAGTTCCCAGAAGTGTTCTGGCTTCACGGAGAACAGAACGCCCGGAAGTTCATCCGCGTTGGCGTAGCCGTGCTCTACCAAGTAGTCGCAAAGACGCGAAAGTGCTTCCAGTGGAATGTACTTTGCTTCATTCTTTAAAAGAGAGGCGACCTGGTGGCGATCCAGGCCAGTGTAGTCCACGATTGCTTTAATGGTTCCGGGGCGTTTGCGGCGATCGGGGGTGTGCCCCAGGAGTTCGGCCAACCGAAATTCGTAACGCATATATTTATCGATTCTTATCTAAGAAGTTGAGTATTCTCACCAAGAACTCAAATAGAGTCCTCTAATGTTAGATTACGCCCCCTTGGGAAAAGTGGCTAGGCCAACCCCGAAAAACTACATAGCTTCTTCATTTTAAGCGTGGCCGGAGGTCGACAGCTGGTAAAAATGACTGCCCGAACCCTCCTTTGGCGGGTTCTTCTCGCTCGGATCACTATTTGTGACCCTGCTACGCCAACGCGGATGAAATTCCTGACGTGCTGTTCTCGGCAAAGCCCGAACGCTTCTGAGAGTGTCTTGCGTGGAGTTGGCGTTTGGAAGTTTGCGTCGGGTTTGACTGAATCAAAGAATCTCAAATAGTTTTTCTGCGTTCAGCTTCCAAGGACTCGGGCAACAACATTTCGCGCTTCCATCTCAGAAGTTGTGCCCTCTACCACTGTTCTTCCTCCGCGGAAAATTGTGATGCGGAAGTCGTCCATTGCGAGTTTGACGAAATAAGCGTTTTGTCTTACCTGACCCAACCCAGCAAGTTTTTGGGAGATCGAATCCAAGCTATCCTCCGCACCTTGAGGACTTTCCAGTTGTACGGCGTTCTTGCCACAAAGGACGGAAACGGTGGTACGAATCTTGCCCTCTAGAAAATCGAATTCTCTTTGTTTGCAGCAGGCGCAATTCTTTGCAGGGTTTAACTCGACAATCCGGCATTCGTTGTTCCACGTATCGAGAACGATTAAACCTCGACACAGTGCACTCAAGTTTCCAGATAGAACCTTTAGGGCTTCTCCTGCTTGCCAGCTTGCGATGATACCGATCGCGGAGCCTAAGACTCCGGCAGAGTCGCATGTTTCCATCGCTTCTCTGGGCGGAAGCTCTGGCACTAGGCAGCGAAAGCAGGCAGTCCTCTCGGGCTGAATGCTCAGGATTTGGCCGCTGGATCCCAAGCAACCCGCATGAATCCAAGGTTTTTGATACTTGACCGCGTAGTCATTCACCAAGAAACGCGTCTCGAAGTTGTCAGTGCCATCGAGCAGGATGTCGCAATCATCGCCCAAGGATCGAATACTTTGAAAGTCAACATCCTCGACGCGAGCATCAATGTGCACCGAACTATTGATTTTTCTCAAATGCTCTTGGGCTGCGATCGCCTTGGGTCGCGATTCAGCCGCATCTTCCTCGGTGAAGAGTGTTTGACGCTGCAGATTTGAATGCTCTACCCACTCTCGATCGACAATTCGAATCCTACCGACGCCAGATCGCGCGAGACGCTCGGCGATCATGGAGCCCAAAGCCCCACAGCCAACGATGAGCGCGCTGCTCTGCTGGATCTTCTGTTGGCCTTCGGGGCCAATGGGTGCAAATCTTTCTTGCCGCGAATAGCGCGACGGAGAATCGGACATGATAGATTCGAAAGCTGAAGGGAGAATAATGCTAGCAGGTCATTCTACATTGCCTCGGTACATTCGACTTTAGTACTGTCCAAAGGCCAAGATTTCCGTCGGCAGACTTAAGCAGAGACCCCGCATATGCGTACGAGCATTATTGTTCCAATCTACAACGAAGTTGAAAACTTGCCCTTGCTGGTGGAGCAAGTGGGCCAAGTCATGGATGATTTGCCCGGTTCTAATGAACTCGTACTGGTCAACGACGGTTCGACGGATGGCTCAACGGAGTTGATGAATGAGCTCGCCGCCAAAGATTCACGCATTGTTGCGGTGCACTTTCGAAAAAACTACGGTCAGACTGCTGCCATGCAAGCTGGACTAGAGCAAGCCTGCGGAGAGTATTTGGTAACGCTCGATGGTGACCTTCAAAATGAGCCCAAAGACATTCCACGGATGCTCGAAAAGCTTGACGAGGGCTACGACTTGGTGCACGGTTGGCGCAAGAATCGCAAAGACACATTAGTAACACGCAAGATCCCAAGTAAGATTGCGAATTGGATCATCTCCAAGGTAACACGTTTTCCAATCCACGACCTCGGATGTACTTTGAAAGCAATGCGGCGTGAAATAGCCGAGGAACTTGAACTGTACGGAGAAATGCATCGTTTTATTCCGATCTTGGCCCATTGGCGTGGAGCGCGTTGCGTCGAAGTGGTGACAACACACCATCCGCGGCGCTTTGGTCAAACTAAATATGGACTCTCTCGAACGCTTCGTGTTGTTCTTGATCTTCTAACGGTCAAGTACATGTTGGATTACTACAGCAGCCCTATGAAGTTGTTTGGCCGTTTGGCCGTGCTCTTCCTGGCTGTTGGGGCCACTATGTTGATGGCAACGGTAGGTATGAAGCTGTTTGCTGGCTTCGATATGACCGGCAATCCATTGCTCATCCTTGGCACATTGATGAGCATTGTAAGTGTGCAGATGTTCAGCACGGGCTTGTTGGGCGAGGCCAACACAAGACTCTATTACCGACGCAACGAGCGAAGACCCTTCGCAATTCGTGATGTCGTGCAATGTGATAAGCGCGGTCCGGAGTCCGATACGCTCGAGTTGGGTGAGCCTTTGCCCATTCGAAAGGCTGCTTAACGGCCGGGCAAAGCCATTCGATATGCAAGCTGCTCAGTCTTAAAGAGATCGAGCGCATATGCTGCGCGATCAACCGCTGACGCGTAAGCGAAACGCCCACTGCAACGTTTGCGAGTTCTCTTGGATTTGCGCTGGAGAAAAAACGAGTTGTTTGTCTTTGATCGCAATCTTACTACTTGGTGCAATTGCTTCGGCATGGATTCCCGACTCTGAATCGAGGCATAATTCGGTCGAAGCAAGTTCCGGTGAATCTGAATGGTTTACACGATAAGTGCTTTCCAGTTTGTCTGGCACAATTGAACTACGACAAGCGAGCTCAACAATCCAGCATTTCAAATCTGGCACCAGCGTAAAGCTGGCGGACCAGTGGCCACGTCCGGCCATTCCAACTCCAAAGATGACTTCGCGACCGTCGGCGAAGGATTGTTGGTGGATTTGCTGAAGAGGCGGACTGCTTGGCCAGAGTTCATCCGAACTGGACTCGACCGAGTGAATTTGAATGGGCGAGTTCGGAAAATCCCAGCGGTGTTTGTAACGATCGCCGCTGCGCGAGAAACTGAGTTTGCCTAGAATTCCGCCATCAATTTCGATGGATTCGTGATCGCTTTCGGTAGCTGGCAAAGCTCAGAGCCTTGAAAAGTGGAGAGGAGGCAAGCCCTTATTGTACGTTTTTTTCCCTATTTCGCGATCCTTGCTTCGTGGAATTGGCTTGCGGTAATCAAAGTGGCCTGCAGCTTCTGTAATCCTTTGCAAACGCCCAGCTAGGAATTCGGGGCGTCCTGGGCCATGCGCCATCGCAAGAACGAATCGAGGAAGTCTTGGATGTCGCCTGCCATTACGTGGTGGAAGTTATTCTGTAGGTGTTCCGTCCGAGCGTCTTTGACCCGCTGGTCCGGGTGCAAGAAATAGTTTCTGATCTGGGAGCCAAATCCCTTTTGCCGAACCTTGTTTTGATACTTGGCCGCTTGTTCCTCTTCGCGCCTTTCCTCCTCGATCCGCGCTAAGCGAGCCCGCAGCATCTTCCATGCGTTTGCACGGTTCTTGTGCTGACTTCGCTCACTCTGGCATTGAACGACGACGGCCGTAGGCGTGTGCGTGAGCCGAACCGCACTGTCAGTCTTATTGACGTGCTGACCACCCGCGCCGCTGGCGCGGTAAGTGTCTTCACGGACGTCTTTCTCATCAATTTCGACTTCGACGGAATCGCTGATTTCAGGACTGACATCGACGGCGGCAAAGCTAGTCTGGCGTTTGCCTTCAGCATTGAAGGGACTAATACGCACGAGGCGGTGCATCCCCTGTTCGCCTTTCAGATAACCATAAGCCATTGGGCCACGGACGGCGATTGTCGCCTGGGTGATTCCAGCTTCTTCGTTGTCTTGCCGCTCCAGAAGCTCGACGTCGTATTCGCCTTTGCCGGCCCAGTTGATGTACATCTCCAATAGTATGGCTGCCCAGTCGTTTGCATCCACACCGCCGTCCCGCGCATGGACACTTAAGATGGCACCCGCGCTATCATGAGCACCGTTAAGCAAGGCCTTGAGTTCTAGCTCTTCGACGACCGATTCCAGACGCTCGATCTCAGAAACGACTTCGCCTCGGGCAGATTCGTCTTCGTCAAGAAACTCAAGCAACCCTTCCAAGTCATCGGCAGAGCCAAGTGCTTCTTTAAGAGGGACGACCACCAGTCGAAGTCCCTTGAGTTTTGCTACGGTGGCTTGGGCTTTCTCTTGATTGTTCCAAAAGCCCTCAGCGGCCATTTCTTTTTCAACCGCCGCGATTCCTTCAAGCTTGTTATCGAAGTCAAAGACTGTCCCGAAGTTGCGTCAAGCGTTGACGAATCGTTTGGGAACGAAGAGTCAGCTCACTGTCGCTCATTCTAGGGACGCCTCAGTAATGAAGAGTTGAAAGTGTGAAAATGCCAAACAACCAATGTGCGGCTGATGAACTCAGACAAGCTGTCAATGAAAGATGTTCAGCCCGGCTTCTAGGTTCGTGGCGCGTGGCCAATCCGATCAGATCGCTCCCCAGAATTCTAGTAGGAGACGCGAATTCTCAAAAGGGGCACTGATGGTACACGTGGGCGCCGAAAAATGGGTGCTACTTTAGGCGTTTCACGATGTGCCAGCCATAGGGGCTGTTGCGTGGGTCATGTTCTGCAAGTCCGTACTCGCCGACTTCCAGGGGGAAGCCTGTGTTGCCAAAAGCGGGCACCATTCCATTTCGCGGGTGAATTTGCTTGCTGGGCACGATACTGTTCATGTCGCTCTTCTGCCCGTAGTTTGCCATGCGGTAAATTCCCGGCGCGGAGTCATCCGTATGCTTCTTAACGATCTTGTCGAAGTCTTCGCCCGCTTTGGCCTTTTCAAATAAGTCGTTGGCCAGCGCTTCAGCCTCTTCCCTCGTTCTCAACGAGGAGACATTTGGAATGCCCTCAAAGGAGATCAGGCAATGCTGAACCGTAATGTAGGCAGGTTCACCGTCCGCCGTCGTCAATCCTTCTTGGTAGACGTCCGTTTGAAGGCTTTTACATCCCAGACCAAAAATAAGGATGGATGCAGAAAGGCAGGCAATGGCAGAGAAGTGGGAAGGCACGCACTTAAACATAAGAATAATCTTCGTGGTTTGATGAAATGGGAAGGATTTGACTTCCAACCTAGTAGCAGCCTCGAATCTTGGCCAGCAAATTCTACAGCGCCAAGGCTGAGGATCTCTTCGCAAGATAATTGACTTGCAAAAAAAACCTAGATGCCGAGGAAAGCTTCACTGCGGTGAAAGTACAAATAAATTGGTGG
>JBCCEO010000059.1:0-18193 GCA_039030255.1 Planctomycetota bacterium
CGGAAATTGGAAAAACGATTTGCTGTATTGAATTGCAAAGAACAGAAGAAGCCCTTCAGCAACTGAATCGATTGCGAAATGATTATGCCGTAGTACTCGAGGCTTGGATCGCCGCTCTGGAGGGTGATGGTTCAAGGGCACAAAAGTGCATCAAGAAATTTGGAGAGAGCCAGTCCTACTTAAGCACCTACCTTATTAGCTGGATCTTTCTAAAGTTGGGCAATGAGTCGGAAGTAAAATCTGGCGCAAGAATCGCGCTCGATCTTTGTGACGACTTGAAGTATTTCCGGACTTGGGAAGTAGAGCGTCTCATCGCTCTTGCTGATGCAAGCACTGGCAATTTCAAAGCGGCCTGCGAGTCTCCTGAACGAGCCATCGAGAGCGGGCCAGCATCCGTAGCCGTAACCTTGCAAAGTGAATTAGAGTGCTTTCGCCGCGAAACACTTCCACCGGAGTTTTGGGACGTCTCCATCGGGCGCCGAGTTCCGCTGATAGTCGCAACATGGGGATAGGTTCGCCTGGTTGCCAAATGTGGGTCCGAGAAGCCGGCGGCACTGCACTTGTGGGTAAGTTGCGGATTGTGCTTCAGTGGGGACTCGGAGTTCGATCTGCAGTGATGCCCAGGCTTCGAATCCAGCGCGGAATTCGTCTATCTCGGACGGAGCATGAAGCTGTTGAGCCATCCACCAGGGATGATCCAGAGACTTTTCAGGACTGCACGGCACCGAGGTTAGCTGGCAGAGGGCCTAGCTCACGCTGCGGGTTGGTGGACAGAGGCCCTAGCTGACGCGGCGGGTTGGCAGAGGACCTAGCTGATGCGATGGGTTGGTGAAGAGTAGATTTTGGCTGACGTGGCGGGAGGGTGAAGCTACAATGAGGTCCCCGAAGCAACGATGAATTCTGTCTAACAAGGAATACTTCGATGACCTCTCCCCTCCCCAAATGCGGCGCGTATCTCCCTCCTGCTAATGCGTGCACTGCCATTATTGCGTTCCTGGCAATTGCTTGCCTTCCGATGCTTTCTTTGGCTCAAGACGACTCCAAGCCGGAGCCCAAGATTTCAGTCTCGAGCACTGCTGACTCGTTGGCCTGGTATATCGAAGAACTAGAAAAAGTCGATCTAGAAAAGATCGATAACGGCGTGGCTTACTTTGGCTCCCGGTGCTGCGAGACCCTGCAAGCAATGGGCGAGGAAGAAAAGGCCTTCGAATTCTGGGAGAAGGCTTTTCAAATCCTCAGCAAACGCAAGAGCTCGATGCAGTTTCCGCTTGAAACGGCTCTCAAGTTGGGCCGTATCGATCTGGCGGAACGATGCGTTGCGGACGCCGGCAGCTTGAGCAACTCATGGCGTGACAAAATCGCGCTTGCCAAATATGCCAACGGCGACGAAGAGGCCCTCAAAGACTTCCCGCATGGCGAGAAGATGCTGACTTTCTACAACGCTCTGGAGCTAGCGAACACTTTGGTCGACATGGGAAGACTCGACGAGCTGGAAGAATTCCTTTCAGACCTGGAGATCTCTCCTGAAAACCCGCCTGAATCGGTTAGCGGGATCATTTACAAAACGATCGCCAAGAAGGCCCGCAAGACGGGTGACATGGACAAGGCGAAAAAGTACATCGACAAGGCGAATGACATTGGTGGCAATCTGTACTACACAGGCTTCAACATCCGAAATACGCATGCAGCGATTCACGGCAAATTGATGGACGACATCGAACGTCGCGCCGCACTGGGCGAAGCCTATCGCGGACATATGGCTCGTGAACTCTTGTGGTCGCTGGTGAATGAACTGATCCAGATCCAAGAATTTGATGCTGCGATCAAAGTCACCGAGCGCATCGAGGACGAAAAGGACGTTCAAATGATCCTGGCAAGGATCGCCTACGCCCGCGCTGAGTCGGGCGACTACCGTGGCGCCATCGGGATGTTGCGTGAGCTCAAAGAAGCCAATCGGAAGAACTATGCCCGACTGGAAATCGCCAAGGCCATGATCCGAAACGGTAATGAGGAGGGCGCCTTATCATTGATTGAATTGGCGAAACCTAGCTTGAGGCCGGAAAAGAGCTGGGAAGATCAATACAGATTACTGGCCGAACTGGGCGGCATGCTCCACTCCGAACAGATTATTCTTGACGCTCGAGAGACCAGCGAGGACGAATACGAACGGGCCTTGCGCACACTCCAGGCCTTGCAAGGATTTAAGGCGATGCAGCCGCAGGGAAAAGAATCGAATTAGCACAGGCCAAATAGGACGGGTGAAAGGCCAATTTCAAAAATCAATTTCTCGCATCAAACTTGTTGGGCTGGCAAAGGCTTGGTTGGTCAAGGAAGATAGGAGTATGAGCAATGAGTATGAAATTGATGATCCTAGTTTTGTTCGCGTCACGGCTGCTAGCCATCCGACCACCATTGGCGACCCGATAGCCAATGCGCATTCGGCACTCGACGCCATCAAACAATATGCCGGTAGCGAAATCATCGTATTCGGCGAACTATCTTTGACGGGCTACAGTTGCGGTGACCTCTTCGCGCAAGATCTACTGCTGGAAAAGTCCATAGATGCGCTTGAATTGCTGGCCAGCCAGACGCATGATCAAGTTGTCGTAGTCGGGTTGCCGCTAAGGGTCGAAAACAAGCTGTACAACTGCGCAGTACTCATCGCCCAAGGACAGGTGCAAGGAATCGTCCCTAAGCAATTCCTTCCGAACTATCAAGAATTCTACGAAGCACGTTGGTTCTGCGCTGCCAATGGTTCGGAAGCCAAATCAGTGTCCATCGCCGGCATGGGCGAGATTCCGTTTGGAATCGATGTGCTCTTTGACTTGGACGAATTGGTCTTGGGCATCGAGCTTTGCGAAGATCTATGGATGCCCATTCCACCGAGCAGCCTGCAGGCGGCGGCAGGAGCGAATCTGATCTTGAATCTCTCCGCAAGCAACGAATTGATCGGGAAAGCAGATTGGCGCAAGACTTTGATCCGCAGCCAGTCAGGTCGCTGTCTTGCCGCTTATGCATATGCCAGCGCGGGACCAAGCGAATCGAGCACGGATGTCGTATTCGGCGGGCATTGCTTATTGGTCGAGAATGGGGCGGTGTTGGCCGAGTCCGAACGCATCGGACAGAGTGGCTGTACATGGCTCGAACATAGTCAAGCGACTGCTGACGTTGATTTGCAAAAGTTGACCCACGATCGGCAGCTTTCTAACAGCTGGCAAATCGCGTCGCAGCGTTGTAACGCGATGAACCCCATTCCGTATCGTAGGATCAGCATAGTCCGCCGGCAGGTAAGCGATGGTTCCCAACGCCAAGTCAATGCTCGCCCCTTTGTTCCCAAGGAAGGCCCCGCTCTGCACGCACGCTGCGCAGAGATTTTTGGAATTCAATGTGCTTCGCTTACTCAGCGTCTTCGCAAGTTGCCTGCGGACATGAAGCTGAACATCGGCATTTCCGGTGGACTCGACAGCACCTTGGCTCTGCTCGTTGCCGCGAAGACTTGCCAGTCCCAAGGTTGGCCAAGCTCTCGAATTCATGCTATCACCATGCCTGGATTTGGGACCACGGACAAAACGCTCGCCTCCGCGCGTGATTTGATGCAACATCTGGAAGTGGAATCCGAAGAGATCGACATCCGTGAAATGTGCTTCGATACTTTTCGAGCTTTGCAGCACAAGCCCTTCGGTATGGGAATTGATGGTTTAGACCTCGATGCCTTTGTCGATCGGCTTGGAGAGCTTCCGCCGGATAAACTGAACGATTTAGTTTTTGAGAATGTCCAGGCACGCACTCGAACGTTAATTCTCATGAGTCGTGGATTTGTTCTTGGAACAGGCGATCTCTCCGAACAAGCGCTAGGCTGGAGCACCTACAACGGCGATCACATGTCGATGTACAACGTGAACACCTCCATTCCTAAAACGCTGGTGCGATTCCTCGTACGCTACTTGGCCAAGGAAGAATTCCAAGGACCAGCCAGTCAATGTTTGCTGGACATTGCGGACACTCCTATCTCACCCGAGTTGTTGCCGCCAAGTTCAGAGGGTGAAATCCAACAAGAAACTGAAGCATCGATTGGATCTTATGAGCTGCATGACTTCTTCCTCTACCACATGATTCGTTTTGGCTGTGGGCCCAAACGCATACTGCAGCTAGCCAGTTTGGCCGAGTTCTCGCAGCCCTTTGCCGAGGAAGAAATACGCCAGACTCTGACGATCTTTTTGAAGCGATTCTTCGGCAACCAGTTCAAGCGTTCTTGCGTGCCGGACGGCCCCAAGGTTGGTAGTGTAAGCCTGTCGCCGCGTGGCGATTGGAGAATGCCCAGTGATGCTGATTCGGCCGCTTGGATTGCAGCACTTGAAGATGCTGAGAAGTCGCTGTAGGACGAAATGACGAAGCACCATGAGTGATCGGCTTGCAACAAATCCACGACTTGAGCATGATGCTGACGATGGGGGCTATTGGAATCGCCGCAGCTTCAGCTACTCCGATGTATCACCGGCACGAAGAATCGTTATTGGCTTAGCCATTGCGTTGGTTGTCATGTTCTTGGCAGCGCTGGGTTACATCGTCAACGGTTGGAGTTGGCAAGATGCCATTTACATGGTGGTGATCACGGTTTTTGGGGTGGGCTATGGTGAAACCCAGCCGATCGATACGCCTCTGCTGCGTTGGCTGACCATCACCCTGATTGTTTGAGGTTACGTTGCCGCCATTTACGCAGTTGGCGGATTTGCACAACTATTGATCGACGGTGAATTACGTCGCATTCTGGGAGTCAAACGAATGCAGAAAGAGATTGATCGTTTGGAGAACCATGTGGTCATCTGTGGCTTTGGACGCATGGGGCGCACCCTGGCCGAAGCACTCGCGAAGCGCGGCAGAGCTTTGATTGTCATTGACCATGAGGAAGCGCGTGTGGAAGCAGCTCGCGGCTATGGCTGCCTTGCTTTGCACGGAAATGCAACGGAAGAAAAAATCCTTCGCGCGCCGGGCGTACAACGCGCCAGCACGCTGACAACAGTACTAAGCGACGATGTTGCCAATGTGTTCATTACCATTAGCGCTCGGGCCATGAATCCCAACTTGGAAATCTTGGCACGCGCCGAAAGAACCAGCACAGTGCAAAAACTGCAACAGGTCGGCGCCAACGAAGTTATCCTGCCAGCCAACATCGGTGCAGATCGTTTGGCCAACTTAATCCTCCGGCCTTCTGCAGAATCTTTGCTGAGTGAAGCCAAATTGCCCGAAGGGCTGAACCTAGATCTTGCCTCGCTGGGGCTAACACTGGACGAAGTCGAAGTTAAACAAGACTCCTGCATCATCGGTGAGACGCTGGCCCAACTAAAAGCCTGCGGGGAACATCGGTTCCTGATTGTGGCCGTACGTAATTCTGAAGGTGATGTTACGCTTCATCCTAGCGAAACTCAGGTCTTGGCCTCAGGAGACTGTGTCATATTGTTGGCTCATATCGACGACTTGAACGCGATGCGTGAGAAGTATCAGCTTCAGTGTCAATCGGAACTCGACGCGGCCGTATAAGGTTCGAACTTCTAGTCGCGCTACGACCTATTCAACTTGCTCTCGCCGGTACCTGCGGATTGACATTCCCCCGCTGAGATTTTGCACGCTGGAGAACCCAAGGCTTTGCAGTCGGCAAGCCGCGACGTGAGCCCGTTTTCCGGAATGACAAACGACAATTGTAGGCAAATCGGGATCCAACTCGCCCGTGCGATCAGCCAATTCGTCCACGGGAATATTGATCGCTCCCTCTGCGGTTGGAAGTTTTTCAAGTTCAGACGGTGCACGTACATCGACAACTTGCTTGCCGGCTAAGTCTGCGTCGTAGGGAACGAGTTCTGGCTTTTCCGCCAAGTCATTCTGAGCTGCGAACGCAACCATGTGAATCGGATCTTTGGCTGAACCGAAGGGCGGCGCGTAACTCAAATCTAGGCCTACAAGATCTTGGACTGTTCCGCCAAATTGCAACGCAGTAGCAATCACATCCATGCGTTTGTCGACTCCTTCAGCTCCAACTCCTTGGGCGCCGAGAATCTTTCCGTTGTCGTCGTATATCAACTTCAAAGTGAGTGTTTTTGCGCCCGGAAAATAACTGGCATGATGCGGAGCTTGAATGGTAGCACTGCGATATCTCAGACCGGCTTGCTGACAAGCACGTTCATTCAGACCAGTTGTACCAGCCGTTGTTCCAAACACACGCACGATAGCCGTTCCGGCGACTGGCGGCAGAGGCGGTGAACTCCCGCGAACGGCGTGTTCTCCGGCGATACGCCCCGCTCGATTGGCCGGACCAGCCAGCGGCATGCGCACCGCACTTCCGAGTATTCGATGCTGATACTCGACCATATCGCCAACCGCGTAGACATTCGGGTCACTGGTTTGGCAGAACTCATTAATTTCGACTCCGCCTTGGGCTCCAATCGATAAACCGTTTTGCTCAGCCAACTCAATCCTGGGCCGGACTCCTGCGCCAACAATGACCAAGTCAGTTGCTACTGTTTCGCCATTGTCGAGTTTGGCGGCCGTCGCACGTCCGCTGCTAATTAGGAGCTGCTCGGCATTGGCGCCCAGCTTCAAATCCACTTCGGACTTCAGCAACTCCTTTTCGACCAAGCGGGCCATTTCGAAATCAAGCGGCCCGAGGACTTGCGGCAAGCGTTCGACTAAAACGACACCCATGCCACGCGCAGCTATTTGCTCTACGACCTCAAGCCCTACGAAACCCGCACCAATTACCAATGCCTTTCGGCAAGGCCGACGTTTCATATACTCCAAGATCTCATCCATGTCCGAGAGAGACCATAGCTGGAAGACGTTCTCTGCATCCCGACTCAGCGCCTCGATCTCTATCGGCTTGGAACCGGTTGCCAGGATCAGTCGATCGTATGGCAACTTGAACTCCTCGCCCTCTGCATCCAATCCAGTCACGGTACAGGCGCCGCGATCAATTTGAGTTACCTCATGTTCGGTGCGAACGCGAACGCGCAATCGATTCCAAAAAAGCTCTGGAGTAGCGACCAGCAGCTTGTCACGATCCTCGATTTCACCGCCAATGTGATAGGGTAATCCGCAGTTGGCAAACGATACGGCAGGCCCTTTTTCCAAAATGGTGATTTCCGCTTGAGCATCGCATCGACGAGCACGAGCGGCGGCAGTAGCACCACCGGCAACGCCACCAACGATCACAATGCGAGTGGGTGTTTCTTCGTTTGAATTTTGACTATTCGTGTTCATCGCGTGGTTGTTTTGTTCGGCTAAACATTAGACCTTGCAGAACTCAGTTCCGTGCGTCGGTTTCAAGGTCATTGGAATTGTGAATCAGATCAACTCGGCTTTTGCAATTCTTCAGGCACCGTCCGCAAGTGCAAGTCTAGTTGCGGGAAGGCTATCTCAATTCCCGCTTCGTTGAAGGACCGATAAATCTGCTCGTGCAACTCATGCACTGTGGAAAGCCGATTATCGAGTGTAGCCAGATAGGCGCGAAGCACCAGATTCAGCGTGTTGTCGCCAAACCCTTCGAAGGTCACCACAGGCCCAGGCTCACGCAAAATCCCGCCATGCTCTTGGCATATCTCGCGCACAATGCGGCAAGCCTGTTGAGTATCGCTGCCGTAGGCAATACCGACGGTTACTACGATACGGTTGGTGGTATCCGACAAAGTCCAGTTGATCAGCTTGCCCGTGATGAGCTCCTTGTTGGGTACGATCAACTCCTGCCGATCCCAATTCAAAATAGTCGTGGCTCGAATACGAATTTTGGATACCGTTCCGGTTGTCCCGTCAATGGTCACCACATCACCTACGCGAATGGGCTGTTCGAACAGTAAGATGACTCCTGAGATGAAGTTTGCAAAAATCTCTTGCAATCCGAAGCCGAGCCCAACGCCCAGACCAGCAACCAACCACTGGACGCTTCCCCAGCTAAGTCCAATTTTGGTACAGGCGAGCACCAATCCCAGTGTTGCAATGGCGTAGCTGGCCAACGTTGTAATCGCGTAACGTGCGGCCCGAGTCAGCGGCAAGTGTTGCAACAAGGCGATTTCAAGCAAGCCGGGGACGTTTCGCGTTGCGATCACTGTCAGCAGCAGAATAGGGATAACCAGCAACACATCGGCCAAGGAGATTGCAATAGTTTCGTCTGGCGTGATCCCGGTGACTTCCCATAACCCAACGCGGTCCAACAAGTACAAAGCAGGAAGTACGTCGGACCAAATAAAGTAGGACAAGACTAACCCGAGCGTGACAAACAGACTGCGAATCAGGCTTTGGGTTTGCACATTCAGCAAATCCAAATTGACTTCTTTTTCCTCATCGTCGGGAAATTGAAAACGCTCCGACTCCGCATCTTTCGTTCTTTTTTGTGCTTTTAGCAAGCGTTTGCGTGCTTGGTCCATCATCAGTCGTCGACGATTAATCAGCAGCCAGCGTTTTGCCAAGTTATAGCCTACGGTCAGCAGAACTATCATCCACAGCGTTCGGTCGACTCTTGCAGCCAGTTGTTGCGCCGTATAATCGTAGCCGATGGCGCTCAACACTGTTAGAAAAACGGGACCCAAGCATATTAGCGGAAACCAAACGTACTTCAGCTGATCCAACCAGCCATCGCTTCGCTCGCGAAGATAGCGGCTGAAGACTCCGCTTTGGGGATTGAGTACAAAAGCAAAGAATGTTGCCAACAGAAGCAGCAGGATCAAGAACGCGAGCCGCCCAAGGGACTCTTCCCGCTTGCTCTCCGACTGGGCAATCATAGTTCCAAGGATGAACAAGAGCGGAGTTGCAAAGTTGATCAACCAGCGCAAGTGATGGTACAGCTGCAGCGTTTGCTTTTCGCTCCAATCAAAATGTTTGATACCCAAGCCTTTGGGCGAACAAACATGACGCAAGAATTCCAGTGGAAGATAAGCGGCAATAGCCAGTAGGAATCCATTCGAAATCGCGACCGAAAACTCCGTCGATTGCCCCAAGTATTGGGCTACATTCAATCGCCAACTTAGGAACAAGAGCAGGATTGGGGTCGGCGACGAAAGTAGCAAACTGTAGAGCAGCGCCAGCCAAGTTGGCTTGATATCAGTACAAGTTTTCCGCGAGGCTTGAGCGGAAAGTTCGGACAATCGCTTCCTGAAGTATCTCCGTTTCAAAACAACGTAGCACAGCCCCACTTGCATGAGGATATACCAGAGGTAGTGTTGAAAAAAATCCAGCCAAAGGATGCGGGCAACTTGCTTCCATTCACTTGGAGCAAGCAACCACATCGTAGCACTGCCTAAATTTTGAATCGACGAGGATGATAGCCCTGGTGCACTAGGAGTCCACAAGAGTTGCTTGTCGATGTACTGCGAATACTCATTCGAAAAATCAATCGTTTGTTGCGTAAGGTCGCCGGCCTGATAAAGATCTTGGAGATACAGTCGAACATACTCTTGCATTTCCAATATAATTTCGCCGGTGAGGGCAGCGATATTCTCTTCCGACGCTGCAACGGGAAGTCGTTGATCTAGTTCCCAGGAAGCTTCTCCCAAGTCGTATTCGAGCGACTGTGCCTTTTCGACCATGCCCTGAATCCGCTTCAATTCCTGATTTAGGAGTTCAGTGCTGGGGAGTTGATATTTTTGCTTCCTTAGCCGCTCCACGACCCAGCGATTGGCGCCGGGCATTGCATCCTCGCGTTTGTCTGGCTCGACGCGAGTTTGCATTTTTGAACGCAATTCGCGCCAACGATCGAGCTCCGTCTTCAAATCTTCATTAAGCCGCTTGAGACCCTCGTACTCACGCGCAATTGTCAGCCAAGTCATCGACTCTTGTTCAGAAGGATCCTGCGCGGTGACGTCTAACCAGCCTGAAACTTCCGCGTAGGGACCTTCGGTGTCATTCGTGAGTGACCTCCCTTGAACCAGAATTGAAAAGTCGCGACTGTAGTTGTAGATCCGCGTAGCCTGCTTCTGCTGCAATGCCGCCGCGAGGAGTTGAGTTTCTTCTTGAAGCGTTTTCTCCTGAATCTGCAATACTTCCGTTTGCAGAGCAAGCAACGACGCTTCCGCATCGTAAACCAGCAGCTCTAGCTCAAGACCATGAAATTGCTCTTTCGTAAGCAGCAGTTTTGCTTCATCCGCGTTCTGCTGAGCTTGGAGCAGCAAGTCGGTTTGGCCCGCGCTGGCAGCCTGTGACTGCTGCATGCTTTCCAAAGCTTTGCGAGCTTCTTCAATTGCATTTGGCAGAACAACCCGCCGCAACTCGCGACTAGTCACATTTTCCAAGAGCTGCTTCCGTCGCAGCGCGAGTTCCGAAAGCTCCGATTGTAGAACCCGTGACTCAGATTGGCTGTTTTCAAAACTTAGACCCTGCCAATACTCTTGCTCACGTTTTGCCGCTCTGGTCGCTTGTTCTTTATCTTTGCGTGCCAGGTCTATCGCAGCCGGTGCATCGGCAGCTTGCTTGCGTTGCCCCTGGTTCTTCTTGTACAGCTCAGCCGCGGCAGACAAATCCTGAAGGGACTGTTTTCCAATGTCAATGATTTGCCGCTGAACTTCTGCACTCAGATTCGAATTCGCCAAGCCAGAAGCCCGCGCTTGGACTTCTGCTTCGACTCGCGCGCTCTGCCGCTGAAACTCAGAGTCTTCGAGCGTCGTTTCTGCGCTGGGCCCAGCTACATTCTGATTTGCCTGTAAAGCGAAGCTCTTGGGCTGCACTTGCTCCTGAGCGTTGGACCGAGGGGAGCAAATGAACAACGAGCCCATGCAAAGCAGAAAAGGAGTGTAGGCAGCTAGAATCGATGTGCGTTGAAAGAACTGGCAATTCATTGGAACTCCGTTTCGCTCGAATCATTACAATGCGCCCAAAGCGCGTTTGAGCGAAACAGCCTGAAAAGCAAGCGTTATGATGAGACTTCGGCCTATTGTCGCGGAAATACGAACAAATGGGTAGGCGAGCCCGAGGACGGAGATGAATTACGGTGTCAAGTAGGAAATTGTGGATCGCTAATATAAGAAGGCTGTCGCAAATTCTTGGGGAAGTGGTTTTTCAGAATCGGGGGCGTCAACTTTCCCCATCCAAGCAATCGTCCTTGCCAAACTAGCCGGACCCAACCACGAGCTGAAGACGAAACCCGGACCGACTCACCTGCAACGTACTTGATTGCTTGGTCATCGCTTAGTTCTAAGACTGGACAGGATGTGGATTCGGAGTCTTTCAGCCTGAGAACACCACTCGCATATCTTGGCTCCCAGCCTGCAACTGCCTGCACTTTGGATGCATGGTCGCTCTCGCTACGTTCAGCCCAGCGCGAACCAGAAACACAGGCTTGAAACAAATCCTCGGAAGCAAGGACTGGGAAGGCGTGCAATTCCTGCAATTCCTTTGATTTGCCTTTACGCTTGGAGTGAGCCGCTAAATCGATATTCTTGGCGAAGTACTGGAACGATGGGTCGATGGTAGGTAGAAAGCTTGCGTCATTTACTGCTTCAAGCTGCTGCCATTTCCTGTGACTTGCCCTCCTCCGCTTCATCGCCTTACTCTTCTCTAGCCCCGAGTTGAATTCGAGATCTTGATCGTCATCACTTCTCCGGAGTGCTGCCGCGAAGGCGCCAGCGCAGGAATCGCGATGGGGCCAAACTCGATAACAACCTGGCCAGCCTTCCACCTCCCAAGCCTGAAGTGCGGGATCGCGAATAGTCTGCCAGCCTGAATGCTCGTTGCAAAAGTCTTCGATGATGGCTTCGTTTTCTGCAAAGGAAAATGCGCAAGTCGAATACACTAGCTTGCCACCTGGACGTACCATCTCAGCCGCGTGACGAATTAGCTTGCGTTGTCGAGCAGCGTTGTGCTCAATCTGCTTGTCGCTGAAGGCCGATAAGGATTGCTTTCCCTTGGCAAGCATGGATTGTCCGGTGCAGGGAGCGTCAAGCAAAACACAATCGGCCAAGGAATTTGAAGACGCTACAATGGCTGCCAGTCGGTCCAAATCTTGATTGCATACCATGAAATTGGCTAGGCCCGTGCGTTCTAGCGTTAACTGCAATTGAGAAAGGCGTGAACCTATGACTTCATTAGCCAGCAACCAACCCTGACCTCGCAAACTCTCCAAGATCGCGGATGCCTTGCCACCTGGCGACGCGCAGGTATCGATCACGCAGTGTCCGGGCTGCACGTCGCACAGAGCAAGTGCGAGCATCGAGCCGGCGTCCTGAACGTAGTAGTCGCCCGCCGCATGCTGCAGGAAAGCGCCGGGTCGCACGTCCTCTTCAAGCCAAAAACCGTTTTCGAACCAAGGAACCTCACGAGTAGCAAAGGGAAGCGCTGCAGCCACCAGCGAATGCTTGCGAACGGCCCGGGCGGAATGCTTGAAAAGAGCCTCGTTGACCGCTTCAAGTTCGATAGAATCCAGCTGCTGGAACAGAGGCCCAAGGACGACTTGCCAGTTGACTTGTCGCGCATCCATGTTTTGGCAAACATCCAATCACAAAGTAAAGAAACTTCTCAATTATCGTAACTGGAAGCTGACAATCGGCAAACGCCCATGAACGAATATCACTGTTTGCAAAATTTGCTTTACTTGTCTTACTCTTTGCCAACGGATTGGGCCTTCTTCTTCGGCTCTACCCAACGCTTCCAATTACGCAGCAAACTGAGCTCATCGTCTTCATCCAACTGAAGAATCGCATCTAGATTCTTCGCCTCTTCCCAGGAAAGAACTGATAGTTGCATCTTCATAATTTTATCGCGAAACGCCGGATACCCATCCATATTTGTCCAAAGGACGGCGGACCGATTCTTGGAAGGATTCGTCGCCACCAACTCTCTGTAAGCCTCACGAAATGCATCAGAACGCCTCATTGCCTTGAGCGCCATCAGCTGTCCATCGGAAACACCAGATTGCCTGCGGACCCAGTCTTGCCCGAGTATGCTAACCAGATTGAAGCCTTGCGGGCTCAACGTCAGCCAAGTTCGAAGCTGGGCAGCATGAGCGTCTGTTAGTTCTTGATCGGTGGCAAAGAATTCTCGAAGCTCGCGCGCCGCGGATTCGACCAGGGCTTTGATTTCCAGGTCTTCGGCAAGCTTCAAATCCGGACCATCGATCTCATTGCCTTCCAGTTCTTTGGCCAATCTAGCGTAGGCGGCGCGTTTTTCTTCGATACGTTCCCTCAAGCGATCGATGGAATCTCGAAACAACTCTTTTTGGTCTTTGGATAGCTTTAGGGAGCCGGAGTTCACCAAGCTCGATAGCTTTGACAAATCGCGGGAACCGGGAGGCACATAGATGGGAGCATGGAATTCCCAGTCAATTAAGGCTAGCGAAAGGTTCGGAACGGTCTTGGCAGAATCAGTCTGAGCGCATGCTACCTGCGGAGAAACGACAAGAGCCAAAACGACAAGTAAAGCAACGGCCAACGTACGATGCTTATTTCGAGGCAGGCCAATCACACTTCGACTCCGGGTTCAAATGCAACCTATCATCAAAAAAATGCATGGGACCATCAGCATGAATTCCATCATGGGATGTCACCAACAACGTGCTTTGCAATACGAGCCATAAACACTTAGAGTTCGCATATGAAGTTCGCCAGTTGCGATCTGCGCATAAAAAAACGACCTCCATCCGAAGATGAAGGTCGTTTGAACGTATCTAAATATCTACTAGAAGCAGAGTTCGCATAGCCGAAGCTTAGCGTCCACCGTTGTAACTAGTAGTTTGAACGACACGTCGATTGCTTTGCAAGTAAGCATTTGGATCAACGATCGGTGCTGGAGGCATTGGAGCTGCTTCAGCGTCTACAGCAGGAGCTGGTGCAGGAGCGGCAGAGCAACTGCTGCATCCAGACATTTCGCATCCGCAAGTAGGAGCACTTCCGCAACCACATGCGTCGCAACCGCTATCGCAGCTACTCTTCTTCTTGAAGAGCTTCGCGAGTAGGCCACCACAGCTCTTTTTCTTGCTGCAGCCGCTATCGCAACCGTTGTCACAGCAAGGATCAGTCATTTCGCATCCGCAAGAAGGATCGCATCCGCCGCAAGCTGTTTCGCATCCGCAGGATGGTTCGCAAGAGTCAGCGCATCCGCCACAAGCTGTTTCGCATCCGCAGGATGGTTCGCAGCAAGGGTCAGCGCATCCGCCGCATGCAGTTTCGCAACCGCAAGATGGCTCGCAGCCACCGCAGCCGTTGTCACATCCGTTATCGCAGCTGCTGCCACCCAACTTGCATGGCTTCATGCCAAGAAGCTTACGCTTCTTGTTTTCGATCTTGAGGAGCAAGTCCAATAGAGGACGGCTCTTCTTCTTGCTGCATCCGCTGTCGCATCCGCCACATGCAGTTTCGCAACCGCAAGATGGCTCGCAACCGCCACAAGCTGTTTCACATCCGCAAGATGGTTCGCAGCCTGAGTCAGCGCAACCGCCACAAGCAGTTTCGCAACCACAAGATGGCTCGCATCCGCCGCAAGCTGTTTCGCATCCGCAGGATGGTTCGCAAGAGTCAGCGCATCCGCCACAAGCAGTTTCGCAACCGCAAGATGGCTCGCAACCGCCACAAGCTGTTTCGCATCCGCAGGATGGTTCGCAGCAAGAGTCAGCGCATCCGTCGCCACAAGCTGTTTCGCAACCGCAAGATGGCTCGCATCCGCCACAAGCTGTTTCACATCCACAGGATGGTTCGCAGCAAGAGTCGCCGCAACCTGAGATTTCACAACCACAACTAGGATCTGCAGAGCAGCCGGTGTCACAGCATCCGCTGTCACAACCACTTCCCTTCAGGCCCAGCAAACGATCCAAAAGCCCGCCGCCGAAGCTCGGGGTACTCAAACAAATGCTGAGTAGCAAGGATCCAAGAACAATGTTCGATTTCATCGAGCCACAACTCCCTTTTACGATGAATTCTTTGTATTCCCGTACGCAATTGTCCGCGGTGGGGGTGTAGTTGGCCGAGACCGGTTTCGACGCACGAAGTCGTCGAAATCACCCTCCGCCCCGCAACTTATGTCTATTTCTAGACACTCGCTTCGTGGTGCGGCTGGCAATAAAAAGAGAGAGCTGACTTCTCTTTTTGGGGTGCCAAAACTACCTGGGTCGCAGTCTTACGCTGGGTTGGGTGGACAGGTCCGTTTCCATTCACCCTGGGTCATGAACAACTGGACATAGCAATGCCACAATTGTTGTTCTCAAGGGGTATCGGCCACCCCGAAAGAAACGCTTGAGCGTGCTGCAAGCTTTTTTGTGGGAACGACTTACGACGACCAGTTGTGTTGGTTTTACCTGTTACGACACATTCGCCAGATAGGTAAAATCTACGGCCCAAACAGTCGTTACAACCGGCAATCTTTTTCAGCCCTAGCTCGCAATAGTGTTCATTTGCACAGTTATCATTAGATAAACTTTGATGCAGGGGTTTTGCAACTAAACTACGTTGAATCCGAACGAATCCAGAGAACTTAGACGAATCCTACTTTCGACGATTCCCTCCTTGGGATACATTGCTTCCCTCAATGGCATCACCCAACCAAGAATTCGAATTTTTGGATTTCGATTGCATCCCCCCCACTCCCTGCCCTTGTGGAATCGCAAAACGAGGGTTGATGGACGTCGAGAGTGTTCCTTACTCACTCCACATCACGGAAATCTCTGAAGACGCCAAGGCCCATTACCACAAGCGTCTAACAGAAACCTATTTTGTACTAGAGTGTGGCCAGGATGCCAAAATGGAACTTAACGGCGAACTATTTCCTTTGAAGAAACAGTCTGCCGTTGTGATCCACCCGGGAACTCGCCATCGAGCGATCGGAAAAATGAAAGTGATTATTGTCGCTTCGCCAAAATTCGATCCCGACGATGAATGGTTTGATTAAGAGATACCAACACTAGCCTTCCTCACCGAAAAAACGAAGAATGGTTCGCTTGATACTTCCAATGCGAAGAGAACGCTTTGCCGCCAGCCTCATCCTGCTCGCGTTCTTCTCCGGCATGCTCCTCACTGCTGCAACAAGCGGCTGCGATGCAAAAAATAATCTCACCGCCCAGAATGATGCCGAGCAAAATTCTCCGAGCTCAACTGAAGACAACAAGTAGTCTCGTTGTTGACCGCCGCTTCTTGCTCTAGAGGATAAAGCTCCGTGACAAACACAATCGGAAAGCGAGTATTAGACGTAGGCAACTGCGGTCCAGATCATCAGGCAATTACGCAATTGCTGAATTCGCTTTTTTCTGACATTGAAATTGCTAGGTCGGATACACAGGGTCAGACTTTGCAAATGCTTCGCGAGAACTCATTTGACCTCGTATTGATCAACCGCAAACTAGACATCGATTACTCGGACGGCATCGAAATCTTGAAGGCCATCAAAGCCGATGCGGATTTCGCTTCAACACCCGTGATGCTCATCACGAACTACGACGAGCACCAACAGGCGGCCGTCCAGGCCGGAGCACTCCACGGCTTTGGAAAACTTGAGTTTCAGATGAGCGAAACTAAAGAAAAGCTCGAAGCCGTGCTCGCCTAGCTGATGCTAGCAGTTCTCCAATTGGAAACGTCGGTTAATCTCGAGAATTCGATTCATTCTCGAATCACCCGTATTTCAACGGGACCAATCCCCTGCCCCAGTTCGGGCGCGAATTCGATCGCATGATGCACGGAAGTCGCCGCAAATCGCATCGCTTCTTCCATCAAAGGTAAAGTAACTTCGTCTTCAACCGTAAGCGAAAGACGAGCAGCAATTGCCGCGGACAACACACAACCTGCTCCGTGCGTATCTTTGCTTTGTAACGACTCCAGAGATAGACCCATCACTTGCTCATTCCCCGTTGCAATCATGTGATGATGCTGCCCATCGAATTCACCCGCTTTCAACAGGACAACTTGGGGCCCGAGCGATTGCAGCTTGGCCGCAGCGTCGGCACAAGACTGGAGTGAGTCGAGTTTGCGATTCAAGATTGCTTCGGCTTCGAAGCGATTGGGGGTAAAAATATTGGCCAGTGGCATCAGCTCTCCAATATAAGCCTCCATCGCATCATCATCGGCCAAACGATGCCCGTGCTTACTTACCAGAACTGGGTCTACCACGACTGGAATTTCCGCATCGCGAATCAGCTGCGCAACGGCTCGAATAATCTCTTCAGAACCTAGCGCGCCTGTCTTTATCATGCGCGGTGGGATATCGGCAACGGCTGCCCTGAACTGCTTTTGGATCAGTTCGACGGACATCAGCTCAACCCTCTCGACACTCTCGGTGTTTTGAACTGTAAGCAGTGTCACCACAGACATTCCGTAGCATCCCATCTGCTGGAAAGTCTTCAAATCGGCTTGCATTCCTGCGCCGCCGCTGGGATCAGAGCCAGCAATTGTCAGCACGGTAGCATTGGTGGCAATCGTAATTGCCTCGGGCTCATTCATCGTTGCAATAGTCTCGTAAGGATAGATTCTAAGATCCATCCTTTTTACCAGACTCCGTCCTCTCCCATCAGACCAGACGCCATCGTAAATAATCCAATGAGTGCCACTACAGCAGCGCCAATAGTGAGTCGGCTAATACTGCCGCCTAAGTAGCCCGCTAATGCAACCGCTCCACCACCGAGAAACATCAACGCACCACTTCCGACCTTTGGCCAATCAAAGCCCCACTTGACTTTATTTCCCATATCTGGCCTTTCCGCATTGGTACCATCTCAAGTTTATCACCCTGAATGAAATTCATTCTAAGCAAACTCTTCGCTACGCTGGGGACATTTCGCGAGATGGAAAGCGAAAAGAAAGATTTCACGAGACCGGTTTGAATTGCTGCCGAGAATTACGATTTCGATGGCAGAGATTCGTTTTCGCCAGAAAGTGCTAACAACTTGCTGTGCACGGTCCATCCCATCCATACTCCACAAAGAATGGCCGCCAAGAACAACCGAGGTTGGTATGCCACAACGTAGCCCAGCAATTGATTGATAGCGCGAGCCACAATCCCAAACACTCCGCTGACTTCGGGCAACAGGTGCAATCGTTCGATCTCTCCTTTTGGCACTCCTGCAACGTTTGGAGTCGCCAACCAATTGATTTGCTGCAACTGTTGAAAGGCTGTCTTCTTAGGCAGTGCTTCCGTAGAGAGGCTGGCCAGACGAAAAGGTTTCGAATCCTCTTGAGGTTCCGTCGAGTCTTCGGCTGCCACCTGCTTAGAAGTAAATTGCCCCGACGTACCGGCTCTCGAACTC
>JBCCEO010000060.1:0-17983 GCA_039030255.1 Planctomycetota bacterium
AAATCAAGGACCCGTCGTACGCGGGCAATCGCCTGTTGGGGTTGGAGCTGCGGCAACAACCGGAAAGATGGCTTCGCTTCCCGGTGGTTCCTCAGCCGGTGTAGCTGGACCCAATCCAGTCATGCCAAGTGCATCGTCGATGCCGGCTCATATCGCTACGACTGCTAGCGTTGCCCCAGCTTTATCACCTGAGCAGGCCATGGCCAGGGCTCAACTTGCTACGGTTCGAATTCGCGTGGATGAAGGGAATACGGTGGCTCATGGTACTGGTACGGTGATCGACGTCCACGGTAGCGAAGCCCTGGTGTTGACTTGCGGGCATCTGTTCCGAGATATGAAGCCTGGAACTATCCTGTCGGTAGATCTCTTTGCAGGGACTCCTCAGGAGGTCAGTATCGCTTCGCAGCTCGTAGACTTTCGCGCTGAAGAGGAAGACATCGGATTAATCGTTTTCAAGCTGCCCGTGGCCGTTGAACCGGTGTCTCTTTTGCCTAAAGGGCAGACGCCAGAAATCGGTCAACCTGTGTTTAGTTTTGGTTGCGATCATGGTGCGACCCCAAGTCGAAGAGATACGCGGGTGACGAACGTGAATCGTTACCTAGGCGCTTCGAATATTGAAATCTCGGGTGCTCCTGCCGTGGGCCGAAGTGGCGGTGGATTGTTTGACATGCAAGGCCGCTTGGTCGGAGTTTGCAACGCGGCGAATGCAAATGAAAACGAAGGCATCTACGCCTCCGCGGATGTTATCTACGACCAAATACAAAGACTCGGGTTAAG
Source organism: Planctomycetota bacterium (assembly GCA_039030255.1). Taxonomy (GTDB): domain Bacteria; phylum Planctomycetota; class Planctomycetia; order Pirellulales; family Pirellulaceae; genus Aureliella. Next base: position 778 of record JBCCEO010000060.1, read on the forward strand.
CCACTTGTTTTTGAAGGACGAAGCAGCAGGCGGACAGCAGCTTGCGCTTTCGGTCAGCGGCGGAACTCAGCCGGGGCAATTGGGAATGTCGACGGATATCGCGAGTTCGCCTGCAGGACTTGGCCAGCCAGCAACCCTGAATCCGCTAAGTCAGCCAGCGAGTAATCCGGCTTTGTTAGCAGGCTCGGTCTCCGTTCCAGCCGCTATGTCGAATCCATCCCTGCCCATCTCGGGTGCGGGACAACAAGCCGCCGAACTAACGGTCATTGTCCGTAATGCCGATGGTAGCGAGCGAGTCTTGAGAGTGGCGGCACCTTCACAGACTCTGATGCAAAGCATCCAAGCGGAATCGAAGTAATCTCACCCGTTTGCGTTGGAGGCTACTTCGGCTTCCCGTTTGGAACGATGCGCGAGCCAGCCAAGTAGAATCCCGCCTAGGACGATGGGTGGGCCTTCTGCTGCCGTCCAGTAGCTGGGCATTCCTGCCATGAGATCGGTGCCGATCAGGACGAATCCTACGAACAAGTTCAGTCCCGCCAAGGTCTTAATCAGCGGCATGAAACGCTGAATGTCAGAAGAGCACACTAATAGCGTGCACCCGTGGACAAAGTACATCAACGAAGTCGAACGAGCCAAGTATTCGAAAATTGGCTGGTCAGGTGCGTCGCCAAGTCCTAACCAAGCGTGGATTTGCTGCATGGTGCCCAGCGGCATTAAGATCGGGAAAAATGCTAGGCAAATGGAGAAACCAATGATTCGCAACAGCCAAGTGGTGCATTTGTGGAAGGGCATGGACACGGATCTGGCGGCAGGGACGACGAATTGTGGATCGCGGGGAGTGGACGGGCGATGGAAGCTCGAATGCGTCCATTCTTAAATTGGCACGCCGGCGGACTTCAGGCAAAATTGCCGTACCATTGAAAACGCTACTCCATCTATAATTCTCGGCGAGTCAGAGCAGTCTGCAAGGGAGCCTAAGCTGACTTAGAAAAACATCCATCCGACTTTGCCAGGACGGCATCGCAAATCAGAGTACGGAGACAAAAGCTGTGGCCAGTGTATTGCAACCAGAAAACAAAACTCAAGAAGAACAACCAGCCAAAGACATGACCAATAGCATTCGTGTTTACAGCACACTCACGCGACAAAAGGAACCCTTCAAGACGGTAGAGCCAGGTAAAGTTGGCATGTATCTATGCGGGCCGACGGTCTACGCCGAAGCGCATATTGGGCACATGGTTGGGCCGGTAATCTTCGATACGATCAAACGCTACCTCGTCTACAGCGGGTACGAAGTCAACTGGGTCGTGAACATCACGGATGTCGACGACAAACTCATCGCCGCCTCGCGCAAGCGCGGGATTCCCATGTCGCAAGTAGCGACCGAAATGACCATGGACTATTTGTCCAACTTGCAGGCTCTGGGCGTGGACCAAATCAATTCCATGCCGCGCGCCACGGATTATATGGACGAGATCATTCAGTTCATTTCCGAGCTGATCGAAAAAGACTTTGCCTACGCTAGCGGCGGCGACGTGTTCTTTGACGTGACGAAAGATGCAGAGTACGGGCAGTTGAGCAATCGCAGCGTCGAAGACCAGCAAGGCGAAGGCGGCGGAGCGGCAGACAAGAAGCGATCGGCGGGCGACTTTGCACTCTGGAAGTCGGCCAAAGCAGACGAGCCAAGTTGGGATAGTCCATGGGGCGCGGGCCGGCCAGGTTGGCATATTGAGTGCTCGGCCATGAGCCGCCGCGTTTTAGGTGAATCATTTGATATTCACGGTGGCGGACTCGACCTAATGTTCCCTCACCACGAAAACGAACTGGCCCAAAGTCGCTGCTGCCATGGAAAACCGATGGCTTCCTACTGGATGCATAACGGTTTGATGCAACGCGAAGGCGCGGCGGCCAAGCTGGGCGGACGCGGCGATCGTGAAGAGCAGGCAGAAGAAGCCAACGCATCCAACAAAATCAGTCGTAGTGCGGGTGATGGTGGTTTGGCTCAATTGATCGAAGAGCAAACCGGAGACCGTATTCGGTTCTTCCTGTTGCGTTCACAATATCGCAGCACAATCCTGTTTGGCGACAATGCTCTGGCGGAAGCTGGTCAGGCGTTGAGCACTTTTTATCGCCTCATTGAAAGGTTCGAACGACTTTCGAGCGAAGATTTCTACTCGATTCAATATGCTGGAACGCGGGCAGCTGGGGACGGAACAAGTCGTGGAGAAGAATTGCTGCAGACGCTTTCCGCCAAGCGATCTTACTTCCTGGAAAAAATGGATGACGACTTCAATACCGGAGGCGCCGTCTCCGAGCTGTTCGAAATGGCAAGGTCGATCAATCGCTACATCGAAACGGAGAACTTAGAGGACTCGAAGAAGCGAACCGAGGAATCTTTGGCCACGTTGAAGAAGGCCATGAGTGTTCTGCGTGAACTTGGCGCAATCCTCGGTCTATTCATCAAGCGTCCCAAGACGGCTGGTGGTGATGGAGATGGCGATGTCGTGGAAGGGCTGATGCAGTTGTTGATCAAGCTGCGAGCCGACGCCAGATCGAATAAGGATTTTGCAACCTCCGATGCGATCCGTGATGGCCTGGGCGCCGTTGGAATCACCTTGCAGGATCTTAAAGAAGGAACAACTTGGGAAAAGAGTTAGCAGCGATCGTTCGACGAAGATTGATTTCCTTATACTAATCTGCTGATCTACGGAACGAGCAACATGGATCTACGCCAGCCGCCATTTAGGTAGCTGGCGTTCTATTTTACGAAGGGTGGCTTCTCGGCGAGAAGCATATTGATACGGATGTCCAAGGACGCAAAACAAGCAGGGCAGGGGAAGCTCATACTGGGAATTGACCCCGCACTTGGCACGACCGGCTACGGCGTGATTCGCGAAAGTGTAGGACGGCTGGAGGTCGTCGATGCTGGGATTGTCCGCTGCAAGCGAAAAGAATCCTTGGAGAATCGCTTGCTCGAACTCCACGAAGGCATAACGGAAATCGTCCAGGAGCACCGACCTGATTGCTTGGCAGTCGAAGAGTTGTACACGCATTACGAGCGTCCGACGACGGCCATCTTGATGGGACACGCACGAGGAGTGATTTTGCTGGCGGCTGCCAAGGCCGAAATTCCCGTCTTTTCCTATGCGGCAACTCAAATCAAGAAGACGCTCACCGGCAATGGGCGGGCGCCCAAGAATCAGATGCAATTTGCAGTCAAGCATCAGCTTGGATTGAAGGAGTTACCCGAGCCCGCTGATGTGGCGGACGCGCTGGCAGCCGCCGTAACGCATTGCCATCTGACCTTGCCGAATCCACTGCTAACTCCGCACCTCGCTCCCAATCCTGCCCTTGCAGAACTTTTGAAATCACAGCAATAGAACCAAATGGATAAGTTGGCCACGCATCGAAATGCATGGCAACATGGATTTCAGCCACAAGATAAAACATCATGATTACCAAAATTGCGGGCAAGCTCGTGGAACTTTCCGACGACGTTGCCACACTCGCGATTCCCCCGATGGAATACCAAGTTCTTATCGCCGAGTTTACCAGGCGGCATTTGCAATCGCAGGTTCAAAAAGACGTCGAATTACACACGATTCACTATCTCGATGGCAATGTGACTTCGGGTGGACGCTTGACGCCACGCTTGGTTGGATTTCTCAATACGGCCGAACGTGATTTCTTCGAACTCTTCTGCTCGGTGGACGGTGTTGGCGTCAAGAAGGCCCTGCGCGCAATGACGCTCGCCGTTCAAGATACGGCCGTTATGATCGAGCAGCAGGACGCGAAGGGGCTCAGCAAGCTTCCTGGCATTGGCCCAGCAACCGCGGAAAGAATCATTGCCAAATTGCGTCGCAAGATGCCCAAATTCGCATTGTTGGTGCGTCGGGAGTTGCCCAAGTCGGCTGAGGGTACGGTTCAAGACGGAGTTGTTGAAGATACCTACCAAGCTCTTGTGGCTTTGGGCCATGGCGAGTCCGATGCGCGGCAGCTCATTGAGCTATCACTTGCATCCGGAGCGAAGTTCAAGGATAGTGAAACCTTGATTCAAGAAATCTACAAACGCCAGTTTGGCTCTTAAACGAGAGCTTGATTCGTCTAGGGTTTCCTATTCCTTCCCGGAATTCGACACTCCACCTCCGATGCCACACTCTGCTCGCGGAGGGTCGTGCGACTGCACGGGGAGGTTCTTCCCACACCCCTTGCCGCACAAGAATCGATGCCGCAACCACTCGTAGCGGAACTCGTCAAGAGTTTCGGTCCCTCCCTGCACCCGAAGCGGAACTCATCAAGAGTTTCGGCCTCTTCCACCAACCCGCCGCGTCAGCTAGGCTCCCAGCCACCCTCTGCCAGTGGCTTCCAGCCAGAGATATACACTTTCATCAGGCCAACTTCGCACAGACGTTCGCCGCGCGTGAAAAGCCGAGTCTCTAAGCGGCCTCACGGAGCTTTTCGCGACTGGCGGCTATAAACCGTCCGAGCGACTTCTAGGCAGCTGTTGCATCCGAGCTTGCCAAATCTCGGATGTGCTCCCCTTCGCCCAGCAAGTGAGCTCGGCGCACGCTACGTGAAATACAGTGATACCACCGGCTCACCGCTGCATCCACTTGATTTTTCCTAGCCGTCGTCATCACAATCACCTGTGTGGCACTGGCCCATTCCACTTCGTACGCCTGGACAAAATAAAAGGGGCAGTTCATTACCCATGAGGGCCTACGAAATCTTCCACGGAAGAGCAGTGTCCTGTTGCTTTTCTTTCCGACAGGGGTCACTTCCCAAGGAGCTGAACGTATTCTGCAGTAAGAGTCTCACGCTCTTTCCGACTTGCAACCTCGTAGTTCGAGTTAAGGACGAGCACTGTGATTGGAGGGTATTCGGCTTTGGAAATTGGGTCAGTGTGCGGTAGGAAAACTCCAAGCATACCACGTGATTCAAAAAACTGAAAATCTGCTTGGCGTGCCCGTGATTCTACGTAGCAAGGTACCAACTCTGTATGTCCACTTTTTGATTTTCCCGTTCTTGTTTCAATTTCAAATTCGAAACTAGTCGAAATCTCACAAATCAGCTCATCTGGTTTGGTGATTGTGATTTTTGTACCGTCTGCAGTCGTGTAAGTAACGGGAATACGTCGGTTTGCCGCGAACAAAGCAAAGAGCACTGCCGCTCCTCCAAGAATGACGAAGCATGTACTTAATTGGAATCTTGGAAATCTCATCAAATTCTGTCGTTGCTTATGCTTTTTAAGTTCCTGCAACTGGCTGGCCTCCAGTTTTTCTTCGGCCCCGTTGGACCGTGAGTGACATCTATGCGCCACTTCCTAAACAATGGTGCGCCATAGGGGCAGGATTAACAAATTGCGGAGTCGAGTATGCCAGTCAACCAAACCGTGATGTCTTGCCTCTGATAGAAGAAATTGCATCGCCTGTCCTCTTATTTCCCTTATTTCCCTTGGGCCATGGCGAGTCCGATGCGCGGCAGCTTATTGAGCTAGCACTTGCATCCGGAGCGAAATTCAAGGATAGCGAAACTTTGATTCAAGAGATCGACAAACGCCAATTCGGCTCGTCATGGTTTCTATAAAAATTACTCCGCCGAGAAAGCGAGGAACAAGGTTAAATCCAAATCCTTGCGCAAATACTTGACGACCCGAACTATGAACTTCAAACGTTCCTCCTTTTGTCAACATAAAAACTTGTGGAAGGTCAAAGGGTGCCACGCATGCGCTGAGCTAACTGCACCTTGGCGTTCTTGAGGTCTGACCCAGACATGACTCTTTTCTTATTTATGCTAATCCTATCGCCGCACACATTCTCGGTAGATCTCTGCGAAGATTTCCTCAGGTACATCATTCCGAATCGCATCAAATGGCGTCTTGCCGCGATAATCTTCGGATTGCGGATCAAGTCCGTCCGAAACCATAGCAACGAATGTGTCTCGCCGAAATCGCTTGGCATTGTAATGCAAAGGCGTCCACTTGTAGTAGCTCTTTCGAACATCAAAACGTGTGCCGGCATCCCTCAGACGCTGGTAGATGGCAGGACTCATTTCCGCAAGCGCGACACAGTGTTCAACTTCGGATTCGGCCCCTTCGAGTCCGAGGTTGGGGTTGGCACAATGCGCAAGCAGGCAGTGTATGTGTGGCGGATTTCCGCGTTTTACCGCAATCTCAAGTGGTGTGTAGCCAAATGCATCGACATCATCAATCTCCCCGCCACCACTCAATACTGAACGCATCATGGCCTCGCTTCCGAATTGCGCGGCGAGATGTGTTGGTCCTAAGTCATCGTACGATCGGCAAGTTGAAATCGGGAGTTTTTTTTCTGCAGCCGCATTGACGTAAGCAACGAAATCGTTAGCAACTGCGTACCCTAAGGAGCTAAACTCATCTACGTCAACTACAGCAACTAGGGCATCCCTGAATGGCACCGAATGAATTTCAGAAATTGAAAAATGATCCAACTGTTGGATTGCTCGACCTCCATGGCAGGCGATATCAAGAAAGTGCTGATAAAGCTCTGGTTCAATAGACAGCTCACCTGGAGTTACAAAGTCCTGACCGAGGCTTAGATCATCAACATCTTTGAGGATTCCCAAAAGCCAGGTCGCACCCCGCAGAACCCCGTTCTCAATAAAGCCAAAATCAACAGTCTCGCGTTCAACTTCGCGCAAGCTTATTCTCGTGTATTCGGATGTCAACGCATCAATACCGGCGATTTGATCACCATGCAGACAAACCTCATCGAGATAAACCAGCATATCTGATTTTTCTAGAATGAAGAAGAACTCAGTGTCTACGCGAGTAGGGCATCGAAGTCTCGCGATAAACTCTCGGACCTGACTAATTCTGGAGGCAGAATCGCCGCTAGGCTTCTCTCGATGCTTTCGGGGTAAATCCAAGCGTTTATTTTGTTCAAACAAAAACATATGTTAGTGGCTTGCAAGCAGAGGGTGAGTCTAGCTACTAGGATGGAAGAGGTCAAAAGTCTTGACGACTTATGCTACGAGGTTTTGAGGCGCTAGCCGCAAATGAGCCTGGTGAAAAGCGTTGCGGCAATTAGATCCGCCGTGGTTCCAGGGTTGCGGCGATGGCGGTCGGCACGAAGGAACTGATCGAGCTCCGCATAACAAGGCTGTGTTGATAGTGCTTGGCAAGTTGCCGCTTGAGCGAACGCGGATGCGGCCCGTTCTTGTACTTCGCGGGCCGTTGCATCGCCGAGTTTGCGAACAATCAGTCCGTCAGGTTCGTGCGCGAGTATCTGCAACTGCAACCAGCACACGGACTCTGTGATTCTTTCGGTTAGTTCGAGCCGTTCCAAGGACTCCCATGCTTGCTCTAGCCATGGCAGGTATCGCTCGAATAGGTCTGCAAATCCTTCAGCGAATTGTCTTGCCACCGCGTCAAAGTGAGCAACCTGCCGCATGGCCTCAACGAGATCATCGGGCGGCAAGGATTGCACGTCGTTCGTCTGCTGTGATCCGATACCTCCAGGGTTGGCCAGTCGGATAGCCTCATAGACATTGCGGCTGTCCAGTGGAGTTAGATTCTGCAAAACGTTCTTTACGTTGGTAGCGAGCTCCAGCTTGCGGCAGGACTCGTTGGCTGCGGCACCGCTAGCGTTTTCCGTTCGCATCGCATCTGGCAAACTCTGGGCTGCAAGGGCGATTGGTGCGAATAAGAGCAACGTCCCCAAGTTCGTATTGCGCCCGACTCTGGCCTGCGTTGCTCGAACACTTTCTAGCACAAGCTGCCCGACGGATTCGAATTTCTCAAGGTCGAATACAGGACGAATGGCACGAGCACTTTCCACAAAGTGCTGGTGGTTCATGTCAATGAACTCGGCTCCAGGATGAACGTTACCCGCTTTGGGAGCCTGGACTTCTAGCTGGCAGGCGAATTCGGCTGCCGCGCCGATATTCCAAGTTCTAGAAAATAGGTTGTCCATATGCCTTTGGTTTGGTGCAACCTTTAGTGATGCCTTTACTCGGCCATGCAGGCCTGAAGCTCGCGAATGACCTCCGTAGGGGCCTCTTCCATGACGTAATGCCCGACGTCTTCTAATTCCGTGGTCTGTGCTTGCGGGAAGAGCTCTTGGAGTCGGGTTAGACACTCGGGGCGAAAACACCAATCTTTCATGCCCCAAACCAGACGGCAAGGAATATCGCGAAAGCGCTCCAATCCTTGCTCGATGCCTTCCAGTGTTTGCCAAGTCGCTTGGCTCTTACGACGTGGAATGTCTTGTACGAATCGCGCAATGGCAACTCGCGAGGCCCAATCCTTGTAAGGTGCAATCAGTCCATCCGCCACATCTGCCGGAAGAGCGGGCAAGCGATTGAGTGTCATTGTTAGAGCGGCACGCGCGAACAGGTTTAGCCCTCGCATGGCAAAGTTGCCCAGCCACGGAATGCGACAGGCAGCAATGCGCCATGGTACATAGGGCGGAGGAAAAGCAGCGGTGTTGAGCAGTACGAAACGCTCGATACGTTGGGGGACTTTCAGTGCGGCACCGAGTCCAATAGCACCGCCCCAATCATGAACCAGTAGCGTGACACGATTGAGATCCAACGACTCGATCAAACGCGTCAAATTGCCGATGTGGCGTTCGAGCGTGTAGTCATATTTTTGTGGTTTGTCGCTCAACCCGCAGCCAACATGATCAACGGCGATGACTCGATGCTGTTCGGAGCACTGCTTCAGGACTTCCCGGTAGGTAAAAGACCATGTCGGATTGCCGTGCACGCAGACGATCGTTTGCTCCGAGTCCACGGAGCCTTGCTGTACGTAGTGCAGACGAACCAAGTCCGCAGAAGCCTCGGATAAAGGGACTTCTAGGAAATTGGATTCAAACGGATATAGCGCTTCCCAGCCCATGGGCGATTCCGGCGTTCCAAACGAGGTTGTGACTAGCCGAATCCGACTAATCACTACAAAGAGATCGTTAGCCGCAGAAGTATACACGGCAAATCGGAGACTGTCGCCAGGGACGAATTGGCCGAAATAGAGTTGTGCAAGCGCTTCGGCACGATTGCTATGCGAATGGTATTCCTTTGGGAAACGACGGAAATGAAAGCCTCCATCCTGACCAGCTTGATCTTGCTGCTGGCTCTGATTGCACAAGCATCAGGGCAGGGCACTGGAACGGTTGTCATCGACTTTTTGGAGAAGGAAGCCGAGGAGCCGTTGGTCTGCAGAGTGCAAATCCAAGATGCACGGGGTCGGAGCGTGCGGGGGCGCGGAACCCTATTTCAGAATGGATGGAACCTCGTCGAAAACACGCTTACTTTTCGAGGACGACCCGGCGACTATCGTTATCGGGCTTACCACGGTCCTCAATTGGCGTCGGCCAACGGCGAATTCAAACTCGACAAAAACAGCGAAGGCTACGACGTCGTCCGCATGCCACGACACGCCAACTTGCTCGAAGAATCTTGGTATGCGGGCGATCTTGCCGCGAGGCTTGCACCGGCTCAAATCCAGAAGTGGATGCAGGCCGAGGATCTGCAAATGTCGGCCGTGCTACAAACGAAAGTACCGCCGGGTGAAAAGAGCGAGCGAATCGTAGAACCTGAAAATGTTGGCGAGCCTTGGGTGGAGGATGCAAGCTACCTCGATGATCGCGCCGGCAGTGGATTGGCTCTACACCATTGGCTTCCACCAGCGGAAGTGCCCCAGGATCTGCCTTCGACAAAACTGCTGGTGATTGCAAAAAACAATACCGCGCCCTTTGACCTGCCGGTGCATGCTGAGATTACCAAGCTCTGGGCGCGCGATGTACCGATATGGTTGGCTTCCAATCGCATCGACTCGATCCAGGTCTTGAGCACACACTTGACTTTGACTGGCGAGGGTGGGGCCAAGTTCAAGCCCTTCATTGACCCAGATCCAGGACGCTTTCGCGGCGCGCTCGGACCAGGACGGATGATCGAGAACATCTACTGGAAAGTCCTCGATGCAGGTCTGCGAATTCCGCCTAGTGCGGGAAGCGGGTTTGGCAAGATCGATTCGGTGCTGGGCTACAATCGAGTTTACGTAGCCTGTGCGGAGGGGACAGCAGAAAACTGGTGGCGAGGATTGAAGGCTGGCAACTGTTTTGTCACGAGTGGGCCGTTGCTACGCGCGAAGGTCAACGGCGAAGTGCCGGGAGCCGTTTTCCAAGCGGAAAAAGAATTGGAGCTGGATGTCGCACTTACACTCACGACCTCCGATCCCGTTTCCTATCTCGATGTTATCTTCAATGGTCGCACGCTTTATGAAGCTCGGCTGAACGAGTTTGCACGAGAAGGCGGTAAGATTCCTCCGCTCAAGGTCAAGGAAAGTGGTTGGCTGGTAGTGCGTGTGGTCACCGATCGCAACTTTACATATCGCATTGCTACTACGGCTCCGTTTTACTGCGAAGTTGGTGGTGAGCCGAGAGTCAGCAAGGCCGCCGTCGAGTTCTTTGAAACTTGGCTGGCGAAAGCGGCGGAGCAAATCGGGAATTCGTCCCAAGCTCAGGCTTCGGCGTCATTCATCAATGCCGCACGCAAATTCTGGCTCGATCGCAAAGCGATTGCCAACGTGCCGTAACGGCAAGCAGGCTCCCTGCACCAGCATTTCGGGCTGACGATTTGGCCCGGAAGTTGCTGAAATCTGTCGATGATCAGGCTGTCTGAGGACAAAGCCTGAGAAATCTTGGTTTGACCTTGGGATTCTCGAAGATTCAGGCAAAATGCAGGCTACTTGCGCTGTCAGTTTGGCACTTTGCAATAGCACCAGGCGTTGATGCCTGCTTCACGCACGAAAATTGCATTGCGCGCCCAATATCATTTCGCTTTTTGAACACAAACAAATGTCACAGGATTATTACGCGTTACTTGGCGTACGTCGCAATGCGTCGGCTGAAGAGATCCATAAAGCTTATCGTGAGCTCGCGCGCAAGTATCATCCTGACTTGAACCCGGATGACAAAGCTGCTCAGCAAAAGTTCAAGGACATTCAGCAAGCACACGACGTGCTTAGCGATCCTGAGAAGCGGCAAATGTACGACCAGTTTGGGCCCGACTTTGAACGCGCGGGTGGCCATCCCTTCGCTGGCGGAGGAGGCCGGCCTGGCGGCGGAGGATTCAGCTTTGAAGACCTGTTCGCAGGCGGCGGTGGCGATCTTGGAGACATCTTCCGACAGTTTGGCGCGGGCGGCGGCGGGCCCGGACCAGGAGCACGGCGCGCAGCACCCACCAAGGGCCAGGACCTCAATGCGGAATTAACCGTGCCATTCAACACCGCGGTGCTCGGTGGCGAAGCGTCTATCAGCGTCGGTCGAGACGGCAAGAACGAATCGATTACGCTAAAAATTCCTCCGGGAATTGTTTCGGGCAAGAAAATGCGCCTTCGCGGTCAAGGAAGTCCAGGCCAAGCCGGTCCAGGCGATCTCATTGTGGAGCTAACCGTTGCACCGCATCCATTTTTCCGAAGACGTGGAAAAAATCTTGAGTTGACTTTGGCGGTCACTCTCTCTGAGGCCATGTTGGGTGCAACCATCGATATCCCGACTCCAAACGGTCAAGTCGCTTTAAAGATTCCAGCGGGAAGTAGCAGTGGCCGACGTCTGCGTGTCAAAGGACAAGGTGTTCAAGACAAGTCGGGGGAGGCAGGAGATCTGTTCGTCGAGTTGGAAATCAAGTTGCCAACTGGTTTGACCGATGGCGACGGGCTGGATCCAGAACTCCAGCAAGCAGTTGCGAAAATCGAGAGTCTTTATCTTGAACCGGTTCGCGAGAACATTGTCTGGTAAATGACTCCCAGAGCATTCGACGGCGTGCTGCCCATGTCACTGCGAGAGAATTTTTCCATGAACAAAGCGAACTTTCCGGCAAACCTTCGAATCAAGAAACGCGACGAGTTTCAAAGTGCCTTTCGGCAAGGCGTAGTGGCTGCGGACGGTGTGCTCGTTATGCACGCGATACATGCAGAACAGGGTAGTGAAACTCGTTTAGGGATCAGCATTGCAAAACGAGTTGGCAATGCACCGCAGCGCAATTACTGGAAGCGATTGATTCGAGAGGCATTTCGCACCCAGAAAGCCGAACTGCCTGCGGGGCTGATGATCATCGTGCGACCCAAAAAAGGAGCAGAGCCAGATTTCGATTCGGTGAAAAGATCCTTAGTCGCCCTTGCACGTCGCGTTGCAAGAAAGTTGAAAGCTGAACAGCAGAGCAAAAAGTAAACGCCGCATTGAAAAATCAATGCGGCGTTTGTTACTTCAGTTGCTTGAAGGTTTTTACAATTCGCAAACAGAAAGTCTTTTCACTCACCGTTTAGATTGCATGGAAGCTTTCCATTTCACGTGCAAGACGCTTACGAGCCACGTGCAGACGACGCTTGATCGTACCGATAGGAGCTTCGAAGTGTTCTGCCATTTCGATCAGTGACTGACCGCCGATGTAGAACGCTTCCAGCGTAGCACGATCGATGTCGCCCAGACGGTCCAGGCCGTCACGAACTTGCTCCTTACGTTCGCCATCAAGAACGCTGTCCAAAGGCGTATCTGCACAAGCATGTACGGCTTCGAGAGCTTCGTTCTCGATTGCTACTGCCACGCGACGACGAGTCAAGCGGTTGATAGCCATACGACGTACGATCTGACGCAACCATCCACCGAAAGCTTCTGGTACACGCAGTTGCTCGATTCGATCAAAAGCGTGGATGAAGACGTCCTGTACCAATTCTTCTGCCTCGTCGTAGTTTCCAACCTTGCGGTAAGCTAGGGCGAGAGCAGAGTCGTGGTAGCGCTCGTAGAGCGTAGCTTGAGCTTCGCGATCGCCTGCTTGAGCAGCGCGAACGAGATAAGCGATAGTGTTTTGAGTGTTGAGGATTTCAGTAACCATGATCTTGTTCTCTCTCTCGCCGCGACTCCTCGCGACAGGGGACTTGGATGGTCCGGTTTCCTTGCGGAATCTCAAGTCGTTCCTTGGGGATGCAGCGGAGAGTTACTTTGCAGATCCTGATATTCGGATCCATTCAACGGATTCAGGCGGATGCCGAGGTTGAATGCTTCAAGGTCGCGTTGGTTGCGAGAGCTTGAGGGCGAAGCGGTGCGGCAAAAACTCGTTGCCGATCACTCTCTTCTGCTTTGTTTTCCAGCTTTTTGCCGGTTTCAGGTCTCCGAGTGAAACTCTTGGCTCAGGAGCCGGAAAGTTTCAGATTTTCGGAGTTGTCGCTTACGACTCAGCCTGCGGATGCGGGACTGAGTTGGGCTCTGGCCGACGCCAACCTGTTGGGGGCGTAGATGGCCTGAGCTATGTCGGTATGCCACGCATGGCGTTTACCGCCGGGTTTACCCGGCTGCGTCGGTTGCAAACTCAGGGTCTCTGAGCCCAGATAGCGCATCTCGCCATCTGGTAAAGCAAAACGCATCTGACATAGCCCTTGCCAATTCCCCATGCGTTCACGCATATTCCCTAGTTGTGTGAGGGTGAGGAAATTGCGCACAGCACCAGTACCCGCGACGCTATCAATCACGCGGCAAACCACGGAGGCGATCGAGCTGGAGATAGTTGTGATACGCATTTCATTTCCTCCCTCACGCCAACCTAAGGCGTGAACTGAGAGAGTGGATCAAGGAACCGAGAGGACAATTCTCAAGTTGTCTTTCTCGGGGTGGAACCAACGAGTTCCAATTAGTTTGAGGCTGCGGAGCAGGTAGCTCTGCCAACCTCGGATGTGAAAGCTTACAAGAAGTTCTTGTTGGGAACAAATCGGAATAGGGTAAAAGTTTGGATTCTCCCCATTCTGTTCCTTTTTCAAGGCCTTCGAATGCTTAGACAACTCTATTAAAGGTAGGTTCGCACTTTTGGGAAGATTATCTGAAAGAAAATCCTCAACCACCTTGTGCAATTCTTCACATGCGCCATAGCACGGGGCGCTAAGAACGCAGCTTTAGTTCTGAGTGGGCTCAGGCTGCCCCTCGTTGGAATCGAATTGTTCCAAAAGATTTGCCAAGGCCGCATTGGCTTTCTGCACAAACGGGTGCTGATCCTGAATGGAATCCACAGTTTTCAGATCCAATATCCCTTGCTGGATCTGGTCTCGGGCTTCCTCATCTCGGCCCATCTCTTTCAACAAAGCCGCCAGCGAACGACGTAACAACGCCTTCCAAACTTGGCGAGCAAAGTCCTTTGGAAACAGTTTGGCCAACTCCGATTGAACCTCGATTGCTCGTCGCACCAACGTAATTGCAGATTCGGGTTGCCCACTATTTCGCAAGACAGCCGACAGCTTGTGATAAATATGCACTTGTTCACTCGCAAACGCAGAGACGTTCGGATGAAGCTTCGTCAGTCGCTGGGAGTGCAAAAGTGCTTGGCGAAGATTCTGTTCGGCCATTTGCAAGTCTTCTGCCTGTCGTAGCTCTCGCACGGGCACATCCGCCAGCACTTGGCTCAGTCCGAACAAGTGGTCTGGGTTGCTAGGTTCTGATTCCAAAAGTTCCGTAAACAGTTCCGTCGCTGCATTTGCCGCCTCTTGCCGCTCGGCCGAGTTCCAAGGAAAGGAGTTGGCTTCCGCTCGATAGCAGCATGCCAGCAAGTACTTGGCATCCGATTGCAGTTCTAAGTTCGGGATACTCGTGAGCTCAGTTTTGGCTTGCTGCAAATATCGCCGCGCGGAATCGTTGGCCTCGTTTGGAACAGGGATATTATCACCAGCTTTATTTGGAGTCACATCTCGGAGCGGGTGAGGATTACCTAGGGCTAGGCTGGCTTTGGCCCTTTCCATGGTTTGACGAATGGATGAAGCGGCCGAAGCTGATTCCAAAGCACGGAGATGTGATGTATCCGCAGCGGAAAAAAGCAATTGATGCCGCTGGACATAACCTAGCTCGTTCCACATTCGAGCCAAATAGAAATGCTTGTCGTCGCCGATTTCCGTGGCCGCATTTGCTTTCTCGATTCCTTGTTGAAGCGTTTCAGTTGCCGCAGTGAGTTGTCCGAGTTGGTGTTGTATTTGAGCCACGCGAAGCGTTGCTGCCACGGACTGCTCAAGCACGTCTATCCGATCGGGCGATTGTGCAGCCAGCTGTTCGTAAAGCGGCAACATGCGCTCGAGTACATGCGTTCTTTCCGATGTAACTGAAGTGCCAGAGGAAATCCAAGTCACACTATTCTCAGGCGTGTTCGTCCAGCCCGTGTAAGACAGCGATGCGGCATCGAGGATTTGGTCAAAGGAATCGAGAGCTGTCGTAATGGTGGATTCTGCTCGCGCTAGCTGTTTTGCTTCTCGCTCCAGTGCATCTTTAGCGGCAACATTGGCCTGCGATGTAAACCAATATCCAACCGTGGACGCGATGGTTGCGAGGACGAGACAGAGTATTGCTGCCGCGCTGGCAGTTGCAATTCGTGGATTGCGGCTTAGCCATCCCAGCACTTTTTCTTTCGCAGAGTAGGTGCGAGCGCGGACTGGAAGATTCTTGAGCACAAGGGACAAGTCCTCGCGCAGTTCCGATGCATCTTCGTATCGATTTTCAGGCTGATGGCTACATGCCTTTTCGATGACTGCAATTAGATCTGCAGAAATAGCGTTTGGCAATGAACTCAAAGAAGGACGCTCGCCTCGTCTAATGTTTGCAATCATGCTGGGCGCGTCCTCGCCGACAAAGCCCGGTCTGCCACACGCGAGTTCGAATAAGGTTAGCCCCAAGCTGTAGACTTCGCTTCGTACGTCAGCCGCTTGGTCGAACTGCTCGGGTGCCATGTACCTTAGGCTGCCACGCAAGTTGTTTGGGCATTTTTGCGAGTCCAAGTTGCGTCTGTCCAGTTCGTAATAGGAGGCCAGCCCAAAGTCAGTTATCCAAGCCTTTCCTGCTTCATCCAGGATAATATTGGCCGGCTTGATGTCGCGATGAAGGATCTGTTTGCGGTGTGCGTACTGCATTGCATCGGAGATCTGTTGGCCGATCTCCGCGATTCTCTGCGTCGTAAACTGCCCGGAATCTGCACGCAGGGCATCGTCGAGTGCGAGACCTTCGATACGCTGCATGACCAAGTACTTGATGCCATCGAATTGTCCGGTTCCAAAGACTTGAACAATATTTGAGTGATGCAGTCCAGCGACTGTTTTTGCCTCACTTTCGAAACGCACTAGATTGGATTCATCGAGCACTGCGGCTTGCGGCAAGATTTTGATCGCCACAATTCGGCCCAGTGATTCTTGTTCGGCTTCATAAACGACGCCCATGGCGCCACGGCCGATCTCGCGGAGAATTCTAAATTCTCCCAATTGCTTGATGTCGTGACCCGAGGTGGTGACAGCACCGCGGGTGGACTGGATGTCGGCCGCTTTGATGCCTTCGACCGTCAGGATTAACGGAAAGAGTTGACTGATTCGCGAAGCGAGTTCTGGGTGTCGTTGAGCGTAATCCTCAATGGTAGGTTGTTCCCCAAGCCGCAGTCTTCCGATGAAGTCGCTGGCAAGCACTTCGACCGGATCGCAAGTTTCCTCAGCCGACTCGGGGTCGTCTGAGTTGCTGTCGAAATCCAATGAAGACAATGGCACTTTACTCCATACAAATATGAACCGGAGCAATCCCTGGGCGCTGGCTTGCTACTTGGGCTCTTTCGGTTGCGGTTCCTCTTCCGGACGAAGGCGGTCCCGTCGAAATTCATTGGCAAAATTCAGGAGCTCGTCGTTGTCCAGCTTCTCGTCGCCGTTTGCATCATGCTTCTTGAGTGCAGCGTGCATGTGCTCAGGAATTTCGCTAAGGGCAATCATACCGTCGGAGTTGGAATCGAGTGCTTTCACTCTTTGCGCAAATTCTTCTGCGTCGCGACGCGGATCTCGGCCCCCAGGTTGTCCACCGCCTGCTTGCGCGCCGCCTTGTCGGTTCTGCCCACCGGATCGTCCAGGTCCGTTCGGCTGACCAGCTTGTCCAGATGGCCCGCCAGGCCGTCCCTGTCCGAGGTTCCTGCCTTGGCCCGGGCGTCCCTGTGCTGGTCGCATGTTGCCGCGGTTACCTGGGGCACCTTGTCGCCCCTGAGGTTGATTGCCTGGGCGTCCACCTTGAGCGCCATTGCCAAGCCCGAGGGCTTGGCCCGGACGACCTGCTGCGCCGCGATTAGCCGGACGTGTTTCCTCTGAAGTAAGCTGCCCGTCTTGATTCTGATCTAACTTGAGCAATGACTTCGAAGCGTTTTCAATCTCAGATTTTGAAATCACTCCGTCACCATCAAG
>JBCCEO010000061.1:0-17930 GCA_039030255.1 Planctomycetota bacterium
AATCCCAAGTCATGGCGCGACCCAGCGAGCAAGCGCTGGAAGGAATCGCCAGCCAAGTTGAATTTAATCCGCTCATCCAGCAGAACGTAGTCAAGGAACCGGTCCACCCGGGGCAGGAAAATCAAATGTCCGAAAGCAAATCCACACCAATTCAGGCGCTTGGGTTTATCGAAACTCAGGGATTCACGGCTGTTTTTGAAGCAGTTGACACTGCCTGTAAAGCTGCACAGGTTGAGGTGGTAGGCAAAGAGAAACTTGGTGGCGGTTACGTGACTATCGTGATTCGAGGCGATGTCGCTGCCGTGCGAGCGGCCATTGATGCGGCAGCACCAGCGGTCGGAGAACTCGGCAACTTGATCGCTGCCCACGTCATCGCGCGGCCGAGCGAGTCGGTGCTCTCGCTGTTGCCTCAATAATCTCTCCCGTTGGTCCGCCCGCCGCCAATCGATGCCACGGCAATTGAGATTCGCTATATTGATCGTCAGTAAACATAAGCGACATTATCGCCTAAGCCTTTGTTCTTAGTTGAACAGGTATCAGCAACTCTTCCCTTTTGACTTCCCCTTTTTGAGAAGGCTACCATCATGGCAACCGTGGCGTCCAGCATTCAATCTTTTACGGCAAAACATTTTGAAAAACCTGAGAAATTTTTGGGTTTTTGCGCCAACGATGGGCGCCCTATTGGTGGACTGATCGGCGGGAAACAAATCCCCGGCTCAATGAATGTCACTTACGATACGACCGACCCCGGATCGATGGAAGTTTTGGCGAGCGTTTGTGAAATGGGGCAGCCCGAAGTCGCTTTGGCTGTTGCAGAGGGTCAGACAGCATTCCAGTCTTGGGGCAAAACAAGCGTCGAACAACGTTGCGAATTGGTGATGAAGCTGGTTGAGCTCTGTGAGCGCGATCGCGACGTCTTCTTGGCTTGTGAGATCTTTGATGGAGGCAAAGTCTCCGAATTGGCCGAAGGTGATTTTGCTCAGATCCGGGCCTGCGCCGAATATTTTTGTGAAGTTGCCAAGAAAGCGGAAATGGGCGACGGTGAGGCCATGCAAGTCGGTCCTGGGATGAAGGGCTTTACGTATCGTGAACCATGGGGCGTCGTTGCCGGCATTATTCCTTGGAATTATCCGGTTGTTTTGAATAGTTGGTTTATCTTCCCGGCATTACTGGCTGGCAATTGCATTCTGCTCAAGCCAGCAGAAGACACACCACTATCAGCTCTTTACACCGGAATGCTGGCCAATGAAGCTGGGTTCCCACCAGGCGTCTTCAACGTTCTTCCTGGCCGCGGTGAAATCACAGGGCAGTTTATTGCGGAGCATCCTGGTGTCCGTTTTATCTCCTTCACAGGTTCCCCCGGAGTTGGGCAGGGGATCATGCGAACCTGTGATCTTCACGGGACGCGAATGAAACGAGAAATGGGCGGTAATGGGGCTGCCATTGTATTGGCTGATGCAGACCCTGGCGTCGTGGCGCGGCAGATTGGACGCTACACCAATCAGCACTTTGGCCAAACCTGCTGCACAGTGCACCGGATTTTTGTGGATCGCAAGATTGCAGACGACTTTACCGATGCCCAACGCGATTTCTTCGAGAATCTTCAAATCGGTTACCAGGCGGACGAGGGAACGCAGCTTGGCGCAGTCGTGAATTCGGCCCAGTACGACCGCATTCAACGAGCCCAGGAAGCCACATCGGCCATGGGGGGCCAAGCCGTGCTACCCGGTGGCATCGCAGATGTGGTTGATCGGCAAGGCTATT
This sequence comes from Planctomycetota bacterium, assembly GCA_039030255.1. Lineage (GTDB taxonomy): Bacteria > Planctomycetota > Planctomycetia > Pirellulales > Pirellulaceae > Aureliella. Next base: position 1,765 of record JBCCEO010000061.1, read on the forward strand.
ACCTAAAACCCGCGTTGTTCCGAACAGAACCCGGTGTGGACTGCAATCCTTTAGAGGTCTTCCATACCTACGCGACGATCTGCCCGGTTGATTCCGAAGAGCAAGCATTGGAACTGGCCAACAACTCGCCCTACGGACTTGGTGCCAGTGTTTGGACGCGCGACACGGCGCGGGGAATTGAAATAGACAAGCAATTCCGAGATGGAACTTGTCAGGTCAATTGTCACAATTCAGTTGCCTATGGATTGCCATATGGCGGACAAGGCATTTCCGGCGGTCCTGGCGGCGGAGTAAACTGCGAAGAAACCTTCTACGACTACACACAAGTCAAAGCCGTTTATGTAGGCGATTACCCGGAGTAGGAGAACATCCACTCTGCTTCAGCGCTATCGGGCAGCACTGCTGCCTGATGATGGGTTATTTTGAGTAGCGGATGATGCAGCCGACTGCTTTGGTGCGTTTGGTAACGATTTCCTCGCCAGCCAAGGCTGCGTCAATGGCGTCCGCCAAGTCGTTCTGAGTGGCGGATTGACGTTTCTTTCCAAAGCCAGCGTACAAGTTGCTTATTCTTCCTTGGTAAAGCGTGCGACCATGGCCGTCGATCAAAAATGCTTCGGGAGTGACTTTGGCATTGAGACTCTTGGCGATCGACTGCTGTGGATCGAGCAGCGTGGGCATGGTGATTTTATACTGCTTGCGATGTCTCTGCGCTTGTTCTGCTGAAACTCGAGCCGATGGTATGACCTGAACAAAGGAAACACCCTGAGATTCGTATTCGCCGCGAAGCGTTTCTAACTCTGGCTGGAAGCTGTTAGCGATAGGGCAAGTCGTGGTAACGAAAATCGCGACGCAGAATTTGGAACCGTCTGGAAATGCTTCAAAGGGAAGCCCGTCGCTTTGCTTCGTTTTGAGTGATTTGATTACGGTTGCCTCGCTGTCCTTGGCAATCAGTACGCAGGAAGACATCAATAGCCAGGCCGCAATGCAAAGGCGGATCAATGTTTTGCAATGCATGATTAGTTTCCTCGCCGTTGCAATAGAGATTGAAGGATACTCTGATTGGACTTGAGTTCCTTGAGGTCAAGTTCTCCGTCTCCGTTTGCATCAAGACGTTGAAAGAGTCCATTCAATGCAGCGAAACGCGATGGAAGCTCTGACTTCTGCAAAATCTGGTCGCGATTGCGATCTAGACGCGAAATTGCATCCCAAAGTCTTCCCTGTGTTGATTTTGCGAATCCGGAATTCATGCGCTGGCGAGAATGATCCTGTGCGGCCTTGTCGAGTATGTCTTGATCCAAATAACGTTTGGGAATGACGGAAAGAATAATGCTACCCATTTCGTCGGTGGACTCGCGACCCCACGCGATACGCTGTGGCGGATGGAAAGGATTCTCAGGATTGCTTGCTGAATTGTCATAGCGGATAACTGCTTTGATTTTCGTTCCGGCAGGTAGTACGATCTGACCATCGAAGTAGTAGTTGTCCTGCCAGTCCAGGTCCCAGTCGTCGATTTGCATCAGGGTAATAGATTTACCTGTGGGCAAAATCGCATCCATTTTCATGGATTTGCCAATGTAATGCGCATGGCCGTTAACTCCGATTGCGATCGCGTCGGCGGGCAAAGTAAACTCGTCTTGGATGGTGTAGTTCTTTTCACCTGCCGGAATGTCGATTCCCGCAAAGCGGCCGAACATGGGTGGGAGTTGAATCGGTGTTATCAGGCGACTTGGAGCCTCATCAGCAAAATAGAGTGCCAAAGTTGCATGCTCCGTTTCAGTTTTTCCAGAAGGATGGAAATGAGTCTGCATGACGATATCAGAACCGGCTCGAAGTGGTCGGGCTAAATCACCAGGCAGCACGGTTGGGGTCGTGCCGGGTACATAGCCACCTAATCCAAGTTCTGCTCGCTTTATCTTTCCACCTGATTGCATTAGGCCGCGAAACAGAAAGTTCATTCCTGATACACCCGCGACTCCGTTCTTGCCATCTTCGATGCGAGCTTGCTTGGTCGGGTCTGCAAAAAACAAAGCATGGTGTAACGTAGACTGAGCCTGGGACTTGATTTCAATGGCTTTGATCCATTTGTCTTCGGGCAAGTTGACGGGAAAGACAAATGTTCGATAGACGTCGGGGCCAGATGCCGGAATATTGAAACTTCCGTTCATTTCAACCACTAAGTCCGGTGTACCTAATTGCCAATCCTTGGGGAAGCTTGGCAGAGCTGGAATCCTTTCTGCCTGGCCTATCGGATTACCCAGTTCGTTCCAGCGACGAATCAAGTCCTTTTCGGAATCGGTCAGTCTGCGATCATGCAAATACTTCACATCAGGGCTGGATGCTTTCCAGGGCGGCATGTAGCCCACATCGACAACGGCTTCGATTGTCTCCGAGTGTTCGACAACGTCGTCGTAAGTAAGTAGATCAAATGGCCCAGGTTGACCGGGGCGATGACAGCTCGCGCACTTGGAAAACACAATGGGTGCGATGTGCTCGGAAAAGGTCGCATTGGTTACACGTTCGTTGCAAAGGGTCAAACCGTCGAGCGATACGAATGAGCAAACAAACGTCAAAATCAGCAACTTGGTCTTCATAGATTTTTCCACCCTGAATAGCACGTCAGAATATCCTGATACGAGCATTGGCGCTTGGGACTTGGAAAGAGGACAAGTAGCCGGAAGATTTTAAGGAAATTACTTCGAGTTACGACGATCCACAACGGTTCGCACTGAATCGTGGTGATGAGAGTGATCGAAAATGGACTCGCTGACCCCTGGAAATCCTTTGAACTCGAAATTGATCGTCAGCCAGCCCTGCTTCGAATTGGCGCGGTTCCAAATGCCTTCAAGTTGATGAACGAATTGATGCTCCGAATTCGACCAGCACTCGATGTTGTCTGGAAGCAAGGATTTTCTGTTCTTTTTCTTCGTAGCGACAACATGGAGCACTTCACTGGAAGCGTCTGGATCGGAAAGGAATTCCAGTTCATAAGCTCTGGCCATTTGTTCTAGAAGAACGGCCATGGAGTAAAAAGGAACTTCAAGAAACTCTCTCCGGCGCTCCCAACGCTGAAACAACTCGGCTTGACCGACCATAACTGGACCTCTGGACGGTACAATCCAGCGCTGGTCGCCGTTCCCACCCAGCCATACTTCATCAGGACCGAAGAGCGCGGGAGTGCGAATCGCAAATTCCCGATTCCTGACATACAACGTGAGGACACGTCGGTGGATGACGCCTGCGGCATCGCGCGTTTCGAGTTGCACCGTATACTCGCGAATCATCGGTAGGGACTCAGCCATCTGCATCTTGGACAAAGCGGCAACGGCGGTATCATCCGTGCCGCTCCAAGGCAGGAAACCCAACGCAATCAATAAACCAGCCGCAATTGCGATCCAAGGCCAGCCAGCGCGTCGTGGAACTGTGGTACCAGACGGCCTGTTCACCGAATCAATAATCTGTTCTTCGGTTCGGATCTTTGCCATGACTTGATCAACGCGCGCATCGTTTTCGTTGGAGCTTTCTCCCAGCGCATGATGAAGAAGGGACTCCATCAGATTCGATTTTTCGTCGTGGTGATCCATTGATTTAACGTCACTCTTGAGTGGCCAACTTGCGGGCCATACAGTCGTAAAGGTCCGACTTCGCGCGAAGCAAGCGTTTCTTGATCGTTTCCAATTTTTGACTTGTGCTTTCCGCGATTTCAGCTGGCTTCATTGCATCTTTGAATCGCAGTTTGATTACTTCCGAGTAGTTAGAAGGCAGTTTTTCAACGCAAGCTCTAAGCAGCTCCAACCGCTGGTCGAAACTATCACCAAACTGTGCTCTAAGTTTTCCAAACACACTCTCCACATATTCAATCGACTCCATAGAAACCGGTTGCTTATTCTGCTTGCGGTAGTGTGCCTTGATATGGTTCCTCGCAATTCCTCGCAGCCATGCTCCAAAGGGCTGGTTCCTGTCGTAGTCGTCCCATCGCTTCCAAGCTGTAATCATGGTCTCCTGCCAAACGTCGTCGACCGCGCCAGAATCACTAACGAGAGCACGGATAAATGCGTCCAGCATTTTGCCGTTTTCACGGACAAGCACTTCAAAAACACTCAGGGAATCCAATTCACCATCTCCAATTGGGCACGAACTTCCTTGTTATTGGACTGCCAGCATCCAATCGAGGACACAGAAAAGACAAGTTTCCGAAAAACTTCTTATTTGCTTCGTGGGAAAAGATAGATTCGCGACGAGACGCCAGGTTTTTGAGATGTTAATTCCGAAGTGGCGAGGAAGGAACTTGGGGTAGGAGCGGCTTCGCTCCCGGGGCGTATTTTCTTGGATCGACTCTTCCCGTTTTGCCCCCGATTGCCGTAATGCCGGCACCAAACATAGCGGTGGCGCAAGGATCGTTTAGGATTCGTCCCATGGCAGTAAGTTCGGCCGAACTATCTTCATCCAAAGTGCAATTTAACAATTCAAAGTGAATTTCGTCTCGGAGCAGTGCAAAACCCTCCAATGCAAGTCCGTCTATCTCGCAACTGATGAAACGGAGCGCGAAGAATCGGTCGCCCAGTTCCTTTGCCATCGACTGCAGTATGGCTTCGTCTATTTCGCAGTCACGCAAAACAAGTTCATTGAGTTGTTTTACTTTTCCGAGGTCCTGAACGGCTTGGATGTTAAGGTCACATTGATCAACCTGCAGGAATTCCAGCTTCGGAAATCTAGTCAGAGAGCGAAAGCCCGCTGCATCTAAACTCGGAACCCATAGTTCATGTAAATTGGAGAGGTTTCCCAAGGATGAAATTGCGTTCGGGGGCAAGTTCGTTTGGTCCAGGCGCAAATACTGAATTCGCGTTAACTCATTCCAGGTACTGAGATCCGGTTCGTCAAAATCGGCCCCGCATAGGCAAAGGTAGGCGAGTCGTTTTTGCTTACCGATGCGAGAGACTGTTTCTTGGGAGAGGCTCACGTGGGCAAGAGTGAGATTCGAAAGGGAACTGCTTTGCAGAACTGTGCGAATCGCATCTTCCGTGAGTTTACCACCGCCGCCCGCAAATACTTCCATTTGGGGCAGGTTCTGCAGCTTGATTACTTTTGGAGGTGCTCCATAAAAAATGAGCCCTCGTAGTCGATCGAGATTCACTAAGTGGCAAAGCTCTGCGTCGGGATTCATCGTGATCGTATCTTCGAGCATGGGAAGGTTTTCCAGATAGATAGATCCGAATTGTCCTCCGAGCATTAAAATTGCGGGCGATACAGTGGATGGAAATGTTGGATCTAATTCGCATATCGATTCTAGCTTCGCATGATCCGTGATTTTGACGCGGGGTGGAACCGGACAAAATCGCCTCAAGTTAGGAAGCGCTGCGGTAAGTTCTTGAAGCGTGCTTTCAGGATCCGCGAAATGCCTCGTTCCTGAGTAGAGCACTTCCAGGCCCCGCATTCCTCGTAGATGCATCAATTGGTTTTCGTCGACGTCCGAATCCGTCAAGTCGAGAAAGCGAATACTCTCATTCTTCGCCAGGTTGGAGAAATCCAATCCACCAAGAGGCAGCAGGGATAGATCTAGCTTCAAGGGCCCTTTCGAATTCGCTAGTCCGTCAAGCCACAGTTGACGTTTTACTTTGGCCAAAGTTTTTGTACCGGCACTGGCGGCGTATCGGAATGCCGCAGCAAAGCGAGATCGGTGATAGCTGCTGGGAACGGTGATTTTGAAATCCAACTTCGGGCAGTTCTCCAGGTTCATTTCCTCCAATTCATGTCCTACGATGGATTAGTCGCTCCAAAGCCATGAGGTTGCCAAGCTGAAGACTACGGACTGTCAAAGAGTCCGCTGCGAGCCCAGAACCATTGAGTGCATTAATTTGTTTCAGTTCGGGGAGATCATCTAGATCAAGGTGGGTAGGTTGCCGTTCCGAGATTTCGAGCTTCGAAAGCGATGGCAAATTACTTAGCTTGATTGAAAGAGTGCTGAGTACGTGACCACCCTTGAATCTTTCGAAGCGAAGTCGCACGAGTTGCTTCAATCCGGAGATCTCATGACGCAATGGCTTATCGGACGGGCTGGGTAACCTGAGTTCTATCAGACTGTTGGCCCAAGGTAGCCGTAGGGTTTTGTCCAATTGCACTGGTGAGTTCATGACGTCCAAACGTTCAAGCATTGGCATCTCGCCCAAGCTTTCCAAATCGTTGGCGCTGACATTTGTCTGAGATAGATTCAAGCTCTGAAGCTGTTTTGCTTTTGCCAGTGTCTCGATCAGAGCAGAGTCGATCTGGCGCTCCGAAACTCGTAAATCGACTAGCTCAAATTTATTTGTCAGCCGATCAAGACTTCTCAAGTCATATCCATCACCCTTGAGATGTAGTCGCTTTAACGACGCAACCTGCATGATCTGCGTCAGTTGCTGGTCTGTTGGCTCTACGAGCAAAATGGAGTGAATGCGTAGATTGACTTCCAAAAACGGAATCGGAACAATGCCTTTGAGAAATTTCGGCAGGTAGGCACTACGCTCGACCTGCTGCTCTGGCTTGAGAAGAATCCTGTTTGCCATTTCTTTATGTTCTGCGGCCCGCTGTTTGAGCAAAGACCAATAGAACAGGCACAATGCGACCAAGAGCGTGAACACAAATATATCGCTGAGGGCGAGCGAATCGATATTCGGACTGCGACTCTTACCGTCCGCGACGAGATCCCCATCTTTGGATGCTGAGCTGCGCCGGTCATGTTGCCAACGCAGGAATTTCTCGTAGACAATCGTCAGAACGACAGCTAGCATCCAAAACGTAAGGTTGCCAGCCAGAGCAAGCCAGTGAAAAGACCTGCGGACTGAGCCGCTTTCATGTCGAAGTTCGATCAGGTAGCAGAAGGGCCAGCCTGCTCGTCGTTGGTCGACTGCGCTGAGATTCTCCTCAAAGTCATCTGCCTGAATAAATCGATTGCTCGAGACAAAGAGATCCTCATAGGAGTAGCTGATGCCTGTAATCAGTAGCCCCAGAACGCAAAGAATCAGAGCAATCTTACCTCTTCGACCCAGTTGCATAGCCTCTACTCGCCAGTGGGAGATTCAACAAATCATTGAACCCATTAGAACAGAGACACATAGAGAATTGCAATTGATTTCCGACTGAATGTAGTTTAGGAGCGGATCGAAGATTTCTTGCTAATTTGGCTACGAACACTTGGATGCGACAATCAGCGCCAAAGCCATCGCATTGACTCGGGCAAGATTGCTCCGCCATGTTGACCGTTGTGCCCGCCTTCGCCGTATACGAATTTGTAGTCGTAGTCTTTGAATTTCAAAGAAGCTGCCATTTCCTGATTGGCCAATGGCCAGTTGCCGTGAGTGTTATCCAAGTCGCCAGATCCGTCCTGCAAGAAAACTCGAATCGGTTTCTTGTCTGTTTTGCGAATCAGCGCTTCGCAATTATGTCCTCCACGAATGTTGACAAAGCTGCCAACATGACTGAGCACCTTGCGGAAATAGTCAGGACGTTCCCATGCAACTGTCCAGGCACAGATACCTCCGGAACTAATTCCGCAAATGGCTCGCTGATCTGGATCGTCCGTCAGATTGTACTTCTTGCCAACTTCAGGAAGGATTTCTTCTATCAAGAAACGAGCATACTGATCGGAAAGCGTGTCGTATTCAAAACTGCGGTTATTTGGTGTCGGACGCCAACCGCGTTTTTCTGGGAGATCTGCATTCTTATGTCCTGGGTCAATGAAGATCCCAATTGTGACTGGCATCGCCCCTTCAGCGATCAAGTTGTCCATGACGATGGTGGCCCGAAACTGACCATTTTTACCGACATAAGCGTGGCCATCTTGGAAGACCATAACGGCTGCAGGTTTGCTCTCGTTGTACTGGGCCGGAACATAGACCGAGTATCGCCGAATCGTGTTTTCAAAGACTTTGCTGCGCCATGTATGCTCAGTAACGGTGCCATGGGGAACATCCGGTTGGACCATCGAGTCCTGGCCAAGTTTGTATTGGCTGTCGTCGGCTTTCGCAGAGTTACAAAGGCCATCTGCTAAGTTGATGGACAGGACAAAGATGAGCGTCGTAAAGGTAAGCAGAGTCTTCATTGTGTGGTACCAAGCCGGAGTTTGATGAAGTCGCTCTTGCGGTGCAAAAGCGGCAGGAATTTTAGATATCTTAGGCTATTTACCGTATCTGATGATGCTGAACTAAATCGAAAAAAATCACTTGCGCTAAGCAACCAAGTAATCGCAGCTCATGTTCAGATTATGGCAGACTGTGATGTGCTTTAATCCTGTTAATGGAATCGAAATGAGTGCCTCGCCCAATCCAAATCCAAAAACAACACGAAGCTGCCTGTTCTATGCCATCTTCGGATTCATTGTTCTTCCTATGCTTCTAATTTGCGGCACATTGGGAGTGTTCGTGGCGCGTGATAAATCGGCAGCGGGCAAGATCGCGGTAATTAAGCAAGAATACATCGCTGATGGACTGCCCGTCGACAACGCATCGCTGGACAGTTACTACAGCAAGATGGCCAGTGATGAGCATGCAGGCGAATGGGTTGGACTGTTGGATGAAGTCACGGATGAAAAGCTTGAGCCACTTATCCGCGGCGTCGCAATTCTAGGAGTCGATGGAGGTGAGATTCCTGTATCGAAGGAAATGGATCCAGTTTTGCAAAGTTCGGGTACGTCGCTGGTTGAAGCTGCAGAAGACCTGGAACCAGAGCCGAACATGGACTCCGGTTCTGAGGAGAGTTTTGCCGGGTATGAGTCTGATGTTCGCTGGAATCAGGGGCGAGTGCGAAAATTTCTCATGACCACAGCGGAACTGAGAGAGAGGATACACACAGCCGCACAGCGCCAATTGCAACCAGGTGTAAAGCCAGTTCGCTTCCCCGTTAAGCTGGATGGATACAATACTCTACTTAGCCAAGTGCAAAACATGCGACAGCTCGCACGCTTCTTGGCAGTGGAGGGAGAAATGGCTGTCTACGATCGTGACTCTGAGGGCGCATCGCGTTGCATCAAGTCGATGATCGGAGCCTCGGATGCGCTTGGTGGGGATCCCATGTTGATCTCACAGCTTGTACGCATCGCAATCAATGGCATTGCCATGAATTTGCTAAAGAGGAGTGTGGAGCAAGACGTTTTGACCGATGGTCAACTTGTCGAGATTGGTGCCATTCTTGCGCAGCGCACCCAAATCTCCGCCACTTGGTATCTGGCTCATCATGGGGAACGTGCAACGGCCCTGCCTGTTTTTGAAGGTACGGCAAGTTACATGGAAACCCCGCGTTTACCCTTCCGGTCTAACGACGCGCTGTATTTTTTGGAAAACAACAAAGCGGCCTTCGAAGCGGAACTAAGTGATATCAATACTTTTCGAAAAGATATGAAAGCTGCCGAGCAAGAACTCAACAATCTTGTATCTGGCAACTTCATTGCCAAATTGGATTCCCTTCTGACTCAAATGGTGGCACCCGCCGCGACGCAAATTGGGGATTCCTTTGTGAGGGAAGCTACGATGCACCGGTTGGCCCTTCTGGCATTGGGCGTGCGGCTTTATGAAAAGCGCAACGGTAGCCTGCCCGGAAGCCTGGAAGACTTGAAGAACCTAAAAGTGGAGGGACTCGAACTGGATCCTGCAGTGTTGATGCCTATTGGCAAAAAACCTTTCGGCTTCAAGGTGGAAGAGCAGGATGCCAAGCCCAAAGCTGTCCTATGGGGATTTTCCTTGCTAAACGCCGACGAAACTCCCGATGAACCACCTAAGGATGATCCTGGGCTTGAAATAGAAGCAATTTGGGTATGGCAGCTTGATAGCGGCTCCTCCAATGCAGAATCGCCCTAGAGATGAGCAATTCATCGGTTTTTGCCGGAAAATTAGCCGTTGTAGAAAAAGAAAAACGCCGATACACTCTGAGATTCCTTACACCGACTACTCCGCCTTGGACCCAATTTCCTAGGCCGGATTTGAGCATGAATTTGGAGAATGTGTTATGACGCTCGATAAGAGCCTCAAAGTTTCAGGCGGCAACATCAAGAATCGCAACGTGCTGACACGCGTCGAGCGTATCAAGAGACTGCAAGAACTCGATCGCTGGAACGAAGGCGAGCCAGTTTTGGGCATTCCCAAGACGCGAGTTGTCAAAGTCAGCTTGAAGAAGAAGAAGAAGGTCAAGAAGGAAGACGAGAAGTAGTCTTTCCTCGGGACTGGCCATCGGGCTTGGTCCACTCCAACTACAAATCATCAAGAAACCGCAGCTATTTTGGCTGCGGTTTTTTGCGTTTAAAACCAAACGTTGGTGCCTAGTCGTTGGAAGATCGAAGGCGACAGACGGTTAGCTTGGTGGGCGTTTGGTCCGTTTGGCCTAGGATTGTTGGTCCGACTGCAAGCGTTTGAGCCATTGTTTCAAGTCTGCGGGCAGTGGCATTTCAAAGCGCAGGTGCTCGCCGGAAAACGGATGCGTGAACTCCAGCAGATGGGAATGCAGTGCATGGCGCGGTGCTTGACTGGCGTCCTCGATGACTTGGCCATCAGCCAACTTGTGATAAATCTTGTCGCCACAAATCGGATGACCAAGCTCTGCTAAGTGGATGCGAATCTGATGCGTGCGGCCGGTTTCAAGCCGACAAGTTAGTTGCGAATACGCTTGATTCGATTTCGGAACAATTGGTTCAGAAGCAAGGATGTGTGTGATCGCCTCAAGCGCGGCTCCTTGCTCTTCCGCGGAAGGATCTTGATCTAGCGAGCCCCGAACACCATCGCCTCGGTCGCGAATCAGCCAAGTTCTGATTTGTTGGGGATCGACAGTTCCTTTGCAAAAAGCTTGATACTGGCGGCGGACGGTGTGTCGGCGGAACATTCCGACCAGCTTTTGTTCTGCGGCATGTGTGCGAGCAAATAGCATTAAACCACTGGTGTCTCGGTCAAGTCGGTGCACTGGGAATATTTGCAATTCTGGTGGCAGTTTTTTTGAATTCTGGACGTGGCTGGGCTTACGCTCGTTGCGGGACTGGTTTGTATTCCGCTTGCCACGATTCATTCCAACAGGCGGCAAAGGCGGCCAGCGGAGACGTTGCATTTTTGCCAGCACTGGCGGCAAGAGTTCCTCTAGAGTCGGCTGCAGTTGACGCCTGCGAGTCGAAATGCGCTGTTCATGAAAATGCCGGACCGAAGTGACTCCAGCAGGTTTCTCAACGACAACAAGATAGTCGTCCAAGTGAGCGATGCGAATGTCGGCGACTTCGATGGGTTTGCTCAGTGATTGAGCAAACCACTTGACCACGTCCTTGGAGGACACGCGTCGGGCTTCATCAAGGCAGAGGTTGCCGTTAACTTGGATTTGGCGACGCTGAATCCATTTTTTGACCTGTCCCCACGAAGCATCTTCGGCGAGTTCTTTTAGCACGGCCGCTAGGGTTTGTCCGTCATGTTCTTGGCGAAGGTGATAGACTATGGACTGCTTGTTCTTAGACGAATTCATAAAAACAGGATAAGCCAAGTTTGCGAATTCGCGAGTGCAATTCTCTGGGAGTGCGCAAGTTTCACCTGCCAGTTGAAATCATTGCTGGATTAGCATGAACTCACTTTAACGAAGGCGAATCTCAAATAAAGATGAATCGCCAGTTCCATTACCTTAACGAGCCAGAAATCATGAACCCTTGGAAGGCGACCAACAGTACTGCTTTAGTTCTCGGAATGATCATTTTCGCTATGTCGGGTTGTAACTTACGACCCGTGGACAATCCCGGTGAGTGGGCCGTCGAACGCGTTACGACCAAAATGGAAGAGCGTTGTGAAGCAACCGAAGTTGAGCTGACCAAGACAGCAGAAGGTTTTGAGGGAACGGGAAAACGAGCTGATGGAGAGACGTTGAAAATCGAAGTGACTCAGGATGCTGAAGCGCAGCGACTGGATTGGAAAGTGACCGGTGACCGCGGCTTTTTCGACGAGGGCTTTCGAGAAAACATCAAGCCTGGCGAAGACAAGCCGGGCGAGTAGTGAAGGAGCGATTGCGTTTACTTGACGCAATCGCGTTTTAATCATTCGACGGAGTATTTGCTGAATGCCACCAAGTTTTGTTATCGCCATCTTCGCCGTGTTTGCCGTGCTGGCGCTTGTTTCCATCGTGTATTCGATCATCGCTGAGAAGAAGCGGAAGGTAGCTATTGAGAGTTTTGCTCAGGAGTTGGGGCTGCAGTACTTTGCAGACCTACCTGAAAATGATGCTTATGATTTTTATCAGTTCAATATTTCTCGTAAGGGGCGTGGTCAAAGTACGCGCAATGCGATCATCGCAGATTCAGGCGCATTGCGAATGGTGATTTTTGATTTTCAATTTACGACCGGGAGCGGGAAAAATAAGAACACGCATCGCCAAACGATCATGATGGCGACCAGCAGTGAATCACTACAGTTGCCCCAATTCACGATTAGTCCAGAAGGCTTTATGCACCGGTTGGGTGATTTTTTCGGGTTCAAAGATATCGATTTTGACGACGACAAGGAATTCTCCGACGCGTTTTTACTCAAGGGCGAAAACGAAGAAGCCATTCGTGCGTATTTTGATCCCCTTCGACGCAAGAAGTTCATGGATTATCGCGATGTTACTATTGAGGCGCGTGGCGACACTTTCATCTTTTATAGGCCCAAAGTGAGAGTGAAGACAGAAGAGATCCGGACGCTCATGGAACGCGCCTTTGCCATCTACACCTTGCTTTCTGTAAGCGAGTAAGCATTAACCCCCTGCGAGAATTCATCCTGGAATCGAAAGGAATCCGACCAGAATGAACACCTATCAGGAAACTACGCCGAGCCGCTTTTCTGACGGCGCGTCCACTGGTGCATGGTGGCAACCTGCGAAGAACGATCGCATCGAGTGTCTGCTCTGTCCGCGCAAATGCAATTTGAAAGATGGCGATCGAGGATTCTGTTTTGTCCGTCAGAATCGCGGCGGCGAAATGGCTCTAACCGCCTACGGGAAGAGCACCGGATTCTGCATAGATCCCATCGAGAAAAAACCCCTTAATCACTTTTATCCAGGCACTCCAGTACTCAGTTTCGGAACCGCAGGCTGCAATCTCGGGTGCAAGTTTTGTCAAAATTGGGACATCTCCAAGTCCCGTGAAATTGAACGCTTGAGCTCCAGTGCAGAGCCAGAGGCAATCGCCAACGCGGCCAAGAAAACAGGCTGCAAGAGCGTGGCCTATACCTACAACGATCCCATTGTTTGGGCCGAATACGCCATCGACACTGCCAAGGCTTGTACTGAGCAAGGAATCCAAAACGTCGCTGTTACTGCCGGCTATATCACGGAGGACGCTCGCGAGGAATTTTTCTCGGTCATGGATGCGGCCAATGTGGATCTCAAAGCTTTCACAGAGAACTTCTATCGCAAAACCACCTATTCCAGCATGCAGCCAGTCTTGGATACGCTGAGGTACCTGCACGACGAAACAGATATTTGGTTTGAGATAACCAACCTGCTCATTCCGGGCTCGAATGATAAAGCAGATGAACTGCGCAAGATGTGTGATTGGATTGTAGAGACGATTGGGGATTTGGTACCCATTCATTTCACAGCCTTTCATCCAGACTTCAAGATGTTAGACCGACCACGCACAAACGTTGCTACACTGATTGCCGCGCAGGAAATCGCCATATCGGCAGGAATCCAATATGCTTACGTTGGGAACGTACAAGATGCGGATCGGCAAAGCACGAAGTGCCATCATTGCAAGCAACTCTTGGTGGATCGCTATCACTATGAATTGGGTCGATACAACATCAACCAAAATGGGACTTGCAAATTCTGCCAAGGCAAAATTCCTGGTCGCTTCCAAGCAGAGCGAGGAGATTGGGGGGCCAAACGGCAACCCATTCGAATCGACTCTTACGCCCCCAGCTACGTACCGCCGTTAGTACAAATCAAAGAGATGAAGTCAAAGGATGATATCGTGAGCAATGCTCCTGAGCCGCAGCCAACTCCGCAACCACAATCTCAGGCGGTGAATCCGACTCCAATGAAGTTGTTGGAAATAAATCGCTTGAAGGATGAGCAGAAAAAATCCCTGAGTCAAGCTGCTGCCCATTGGTTGGCGGCTGCGGTGTACGGCGAACAGACTTCGGAGCCAATCCGAATGATTGGCGACTTGGCCGACATGCTGGTCATGGGAGCCTTTGTAACAGCCAAGCGTGGCGATATCTTGCGTGGTTGCTGTGGTGTGCTCGGCAAGCCCATGCCTCTGGGGCATGTTATTGCTTCCGCCGCCTACAAGACGGCTAAGGAAGACAAGCGTATGGCTGCTCTGTCGCTTGCTGAATTGCCATACCTAGACATCGACCTTACGCTGCTTGGACCCTTTGTGAAGATGCAAGCTCAGGGAGCAGCACGACAGGACAATATCGAAATTGGCAAGCACGGCTTGATGATTCAAAAAGGACAAAAGAACGGATTACTGCTGCCGTCGGTTGCCGTCGACCGCGGCTGGACTCCGTTTCAGTTCTTGCAGGGCGTTTGCAACAAGGCAGGCTTGTCTGTTGGCGATTGGGAAAGTCCCGACACGGATGTCTTCACTTTTGATGGAACGGCCATGGGCGGCAAGTTGTCCGACTTGGTCGAGCAGGAGATTTCAACTCAAGCTGCCCAACCCCTGACGCAGGAACAGCTACAAGAGTATGCCAAAATCGTTGGGCAAAATATCGTTGCCTTAGTTTCCGGTGGAACGCCAAGTTATGTTATTCCGCACTTGCCGGATGTAACCGTCAACGCACTCGTCATTTCCTTGCAGTGGGGGGTTACTCCTGAGAGCTCGGAGGAACCCACGAATTTGCGTCAAGGAAACTTGCTGCAAGTTTCCTTCCGGCCTGGCGTCCCGTTACAAAACTCGCTTTATCAAATGTGCCAGCAAGCAGCCATGATGTTCCGACAACAACAATTCGCTGGCCAAATGCAAGTAGGGCTTTCGATTGGAGTTGATCCGGCCATGCACGGTTATGGCTTAAAGGCAGATTTGGAAGGAGTCGATGCTCAGCGTCGAGCGGTGGTAATTTCCGATCGCAAACACTGTGGATTGGCCTATCATCCTGCCCAAACCGCGGATGAACTTCGCGATAAATTGCGGAGTCTCTTGCCAATCAGTAGCCGTGATGCCACAGTGCATAGTGTGCAGATTATGTCGACGATGCCCCATGTCATCAGCATTTCTGCTCCATCTCCAACGCGGCAGTCTGGCATGAGACCACCGGCGGTCGCAGGCAAATTTTATCCAGCGGAAGACGCAGCTCGTCGCGCCATGGTAGGCACTTTCTTCAAAGACGAAGACCCACCTCAAGTCTCACCGGCAGCAATTATGGTTCCCCACGCGGGCATCAAGTATTCAGGCAGGATAGCCGCCAAAGTTTGGCGTAGTATCAAAGCTCCTGAAGCTCGGACGATGATCGTCATCTCTCCAAAGCATACCGAGCATGGCATCAACTGGTCCGTCTGTCCTTTCGATTCGTGGCAAGTCTCCAAGACAACTTCGATCCAAGGAGATGCTCAGCTTGCCGAGCAGCTAGCGGCCGCCGTGGCTCCGCTTGAGTTGGACTCCGCCGCTCATCAGCTGGAACATGGCATCGAAGTGCAGCTGCCAATCCTGGAGCGCGTTGCGCCAGACTGCAAAGTTGTTGGACTCGCTCTGCATGGCGGCAGTTGGGAAGACATAAGTTCAGCCGCGGCTGAATTCGCCGATTTCTTAAAGACACTGCCGGAAATGCCACTACTCGTAATCTCCAGCGATATGAATCACTATGCACCAGATGCGGAAAATCGACGTCGCGATCGCATCGCCTTGGATGCGATGGCTGCCAAGGATCCTCATCAACTGTTACTGACTTGTCAGGAGAATGAAATCAGCATGTGTGGTGTGGTGCCCGCAGCGTTCGTAATGGAGACTCTGCGGCAGCTTGATGTTGATTACCAAGTGCAAGAAGTCGAGTATGCAACGAGCGCAGATGTGTCGGGCGATCGAACGCGCGTCGTTGGCTATGCGGGGACGCTCTTAACTTAGGTCGCAAAACGTGTTCTTCCCAGGAAGGACTAAACTACATCCAACCTGAACCGGCCGCATTACGAGAGTCGCGATAGAGCATGGAAGTCTTGAAGGCAGCGATTCTTGGAATCATCCAAGGTTTGACGGAGTTTCTGCC
>JBCCEO010000062.1:0-17819 GCA_039030255.1 Planctomycetota bacterium
AAGACGAGGGTATTAGAGAAGCCCAATGTATGGAAAGGCTGGCGAGGCCCTACAATGGCCTTCCTGACTCTTGTTTTTATCGCTGCTGGACTTTACTCGTCCTACAACCTTTGGAGCGCGACTTTTTGGGAAACTGGCGTGACTGCGGATTCCTATGTCGCGGAACAGAATACCTTTCTGGACGTATACGGCCCCGACGAATTGACCATGTTGTGGGGCGAGTTTCGACAGGGCTCTCTAAGAACCCGCATCCCCCCACAATTCCATTTGATGAACCAAATGCACGAGGAACTCCATCTAGTAGCACGAAGATCGGCAATGGTTGCTGGGATTGCTTTGCTAGCGATGTTCGGTGTTTGGGTGACAACTCTGGCTGCTAGAAAGCAAACTACATAGTTGTCTCGAAATCCGATATCCGAAGCACACGAACTTTCCTCGGTATTTACGATCCTCCAAATTCGGCTAGCGACGCTTCAAAATCGCAACAACGTCTTCTGTCTCAGGATGAAGCTCAATTGGTTCATCAATTTCGTATCCAAAGTCATAGAGCTCCGCCAATTCCCAGTCGGCAACCGACTCAATCAGCCTTGAGAATTGCTTTGCCGTATAAGAACGCAATTCGAGGACATCGGTGATTCTAAACTGCTCTGTTGGCTTATAGACATCAAAGCGTATGCCATATCGCTCAATACGTTTTTTGGAGTTTTTTTCGATAGGCCACATGTAGGTATTGATTGCCAACTGTCCACGACGAGCAGACCAACTCTCCTCATCAGTGGCAACACCCAGCGTTGGAGTTAGATGGAGCCCCAAAGCATATATACCTCCCTGACGAACCACGCGCGCCATGCATTCCAGATGCGCTACTGCCGACTTTTCGTTCTGTAGATGGCGAAAACTATTGATCGTATTGAACGCCGCGTCGTATTCACGCTTGACTTCAAAGTCACACATATCGCCCGCGATGGCACGACCTTTTAGCTTGAGCCGCTCCATGCGCTCATTGCAGTAGTCAACCGCCTTTTCATTGAGGTCGATCCCACCAACTTCAAGACCTTTTTGCGCAAGCCGATACATTAATCGACCCGTTCCACAAGCTGGCTCGAAGGCGCGCTTCACCTTGCCATCGACAAAACGATCAAAACAAGCTTGCAAGAATCGCAATTCTGCAGCGGTATCGCTACCAAAGACCAAATCGTAGTATGTGGGGTAGTCGTAAATGCTAGCTTCTTTGATTTCCATGGCCAGCATCGTCGGTTGTCGGCCCAGAGTCGTCAAGGGCCGCCTCGTTATTCAAACTTCATTCCGTGCAAATCCCAAAAATCCTAGCCAGCAGATCACAATGGAATCATTTGAGTTATCCAACATCGAACTTTCACCGGAAATGCTTTTGTCCGGTCGCGATCACGCCCTGGAGCAGCTGAAATGGGCGCGTCAATACACACTTCAGCTCGTGGAATCTGTACCTGAAGATCGCTGGTACGAGATGCCAGCTGGTGTGCCATCCAATCTTGCTTGGCAAGTCGGCCACCTCGCCGTATCGGAGTACGGCTTGTTACTTTTCCGACAAAGAGGCAGAAGTCCTGGCGATTTAGAAATATTGCCGGGCTGGCTGCGAAAACAATATGGTCGCTCGACAATGCCGAAGGAGAAATCCGAAAAGTCCCCCAGCCCGGCGGAGTTGCTCGAGAGGCTCGAAAGAATACACCAGCAAGCAATAGCAGAAGTTCCAACTCTTACCGCAGAGACGCTGGCTGAATCCATCGACATGCCCTATGCGGCTTACCCAATTAAACTCGGTGCACTAATGTTCTGCCCAATTCACGAAACACTGCATGCCGGACAAATTGGCGTCATTCGCCGTGCCTTAGGCTACGATCCTATTCGCTAGCTTCGCTGCCCCACCCCAAACAGAGCTTTAAAGAGCCTCAAGGAATCAAAAATGAAACAAGTTCGATGGATCTTACTTCTCTCGCTCATTGTATTGTTCCTGATTGTTGTTTTCCAAAATTTAGAAGCCACCAAGCTACAACTAGTATTCTTTACGTTCGAACCCCCATTGGCCTTGTTGCTTTCCATTACCCTAGCGCTTGGTTTCGTACTTGGGCTGCTAGCTCCAGCTATGTGGAAAGTGCGCAATTGGCGAAATTCCAAATCAAAATCTGATGGAACATCGGAAACGCAGGAAGCTTCTGCCAACAACGTCAAATCAGAATCGGAAGCTGAGTCACAGGATGAGAAAGCATCGGAACAAGACTGAACGCGGAGACCTTTGGCGCAATGATCAGTCAAACTTAAGCGGTAATGATGAGATCGTCATAAGCGGAAGCCGATTCCAGCGTAGCAAGCCAGTTAGCCTTGCATTGCCCCGCGTACAGCTGGCAAGACCTTTTTTTGCACGTCGGCCAACGTTCCTTCGACAAAAGCACCTGCCGCCGCTCGATGTCCGCCGCCGCCGAATTGACCAGCAAGTTGACTACAGTCAACATGACAGCGGCTGCGAAAACTTAGTTTGAAACCGCCTTTCAGCTGCTCAACGAAGATCACCGCAACTTGTGTTCCCCGGATGGCCAAAGTTAGGTTTATCGCATCCTCAGTGTCGGA
The DNA here is from genome assembly GCA_039030255.1 of Planctomycetota bacterium. Lineage (GTDB taxonomy): Bacteria > Planctomycetota > Planctomycetia > Pirellulales > Pirellulaceae > Aureliella. Next base: position 2,605 of record JBCCEO010000062.1, read on the forward strand.
GGCAACGGCACCCGTTTCGGTAAAGTCTTCTTTCAGAACATACGTGTAAACCAGGGAGCCGTCCAGCTCATCTTGTGTACGGCTTAGAATTCGCCCTCTCAATCTTACGCGTCCAATCGTGTCCCGCTCGTAAAGATCCCCGTAAATATCAGCTGGAACTGCACCGCATTCTAGCAATTGAGCCACCACTCGGTACGTTTCTGGCGTAGTCGAACCGAAACGGAACCAGCCAGTGTCTGTTGCGATGGCTGCGTACAACGCGGTTGCCATCGGCTTAGTAATTGGAACCTCCAGGTGGTTTGCCAGTTTGGCCACCAAGTGACCTGTTGCTTCGGCGCTGGTGTCTTTGAAAAATTCGGTCCCTAATTCCTCTTCGCCAACGTGGTGGTCAATACAAATTTTCTTGCCGGCAAATCCACGCAACACATCGCCCATCGGGCCAAGCTGCGCCCATGCACTGGTATCCAAAACCACAAAACAATCTGCCTCTATGTCTTCTGCTTCGATCGTCTCACCGACCACTAAGATCTCTTGCCCTGGATCCAAGAAACTCAAGCCGGGCGGCGTAGGATGGCCGTTGATGATCCTTACCTGTTTGCCCAAGGCGCGCAGAATCCCCGCTAGGCCAAGCTCGCTTCCCAGTGCGTCACAGTCAGGTCGAATGTGGCTGCATAAAACAAAGCTTTCGCAGCTGTTGATTCGGTCGGCCAGTTGGGTCCAATCAATCGACATGAAAATTCCATTCAAGTTAAACCAAGGGGATTTTTGCAGAGCTGAAAAGATTCTTGGGAAGAGCGAGCAGCGTAGCACCACCGTGACGGGAATCACACACTCTTTATTCACCTAATTGCATCGTCGCTGCTTGCGTTCTTTGACGATAGAATCGGAAAGACATATCGTCTGCCCAACAGGCAAGATCGACAAGCTGGGGCATCAAGATTTTCGGCTGATTCTGCGGTTTCCGCTAGAGTCTTTTAAGAAGCACCCAAGAGATTGCGGCACTTCGCGATATCCTGCCCAAGCTGCGTTTTCAACTGTTGCACCGAAGTGAATTTCTGCGTCTCGCGTACTCGATGCAGAAGGCGAAGCTGCAACCGTTCTCCGTAAATCGTTCCATCCCAGTCCATAATGTGGACTTCCACTTTCGATCGTAGTTCTTCAAAAGTCGGATTCGGACCGATGTGGATGGCGGCCGCCAAGCTTTTTCCTTGCAACTGTACTTGCCCAGCATAGACTCCCAGACAGGGGATCAAGTTCGGGACGTCTTCAAGGTTGGCTGTGGGAAACCCTATTTCTCTGCCGCGGCGAGCCCCTTTCGAAACAATTCCCGAGAGCTGGTACGGCTGAGTCAACATCTGGTTGGCAGAGGCCAAATCGCCTTCGGTCAGTGCCTTTCGAATGCGCGAACTGCTAATCATTTCTCCTTCGTCGGTCTCAGCCTCAACGATCGACAACTTCAGTCCGAAGTTTTCGCAAAGGGCTCGTAAAACAGAGATATCCCCCGATCGGTTTTTGCCAAAGCGAAAGTTGGGGCCTTCGACCATGGCTTTGGCACCCAACTGCCGATGAATCTTCTCTTGAAAAAAATCTTCTGGTCCGAGATTCAAAAGACTGCGATCGGTGGGATAAGCCACCAACGCATCGACGTCCAATTCGCCCAGCAGTTCGGCTCGTCTGGCCAAAGAAGTCAACGGCGCCGTCGGAAGTTGATCCGGCACGAGAATGGCGACAGGAGGCGGATCAAAAGTCAATACGACCGCAGGTCCGCCGACGTTTCGGGCTTGGGCGACCAATTCTGCAACAAGCTTTCGGTGACCAGCGTGCACTCCGTCAAAGTTGCCTATCGCTACTGCGCCCATTCTGAATTGCTCAGGCAAATCTGCCATCGATCGAAGCAACTGGGCCATTGGGAGTCAGCTAGAAAAGTAGAAAGTGCGGTTCAAACCATTACAACTCTCGTCGAAAATAGGTTTGATGACAAGATCTAACTAGCCCTCAGGCCGAGATGCACGCGACTGAATTCTAGCCCAAGATCTCTCGTTTCCGATCCACGTAATCCCAAACGACATATCGGTCGAGATCTTTCCCTGCGGTAAAGAATACGCGCCCTTTCGTGTTTTCAGCCAATCGATATGCAAATCGGATGTCTTCTTCGGATTGCGACCAACTCGGGACCAAGAACATATTGATACGAATGCCATCCCGTTGACACAAATGCCCCTCGCGCATCGTCGCTTCTTCGGTCCGCGGATCCGGCGGGTAGAGCATGTACAACATGGTGTCGTCGAAATGCGCCGTCGGTAATCCATCCGTAATGAGAATGATTTGCTTATTCGGTGTATCCACGTTAGCCAGGTTCTGCCGCGCGAGTCGCAAGGAATGCTGGATATTTGTAAAGTGCGGGGGAATTTGATGCTCGCTGATATCGTCCCGGCTCATGTCTGCGCGCAGTTGTACAACTGGATCATGAATCGTGACTGGTTTGGGCAATAGCTCGATAATTTCGCTAGCCGAACACAGCTTGGCAAAGGTGTACATTTCGATAAAGTGCAGGAAATCGCCCGGGTACTCGCTACTGATCAATCCTTGCAATGCGAGAGCCATGCGTTTCACATTCATATACTGTCCGTCATAACGCATGGAACCGCTCATATCCATGATCACTACCGTTCCGCACTTGGGTGAATTACGAGTGCGGTGGACTTCGATATCGCCAGTAGTCAGTCGGACTTGAGAAGCCTTAGGATCCCGAAGCAACGCGTTGATCACAGTCTGCGTCGTGTCCATATTTGCCAGACTATCACCAAATTCATAAGGCTTTGTTTGCGGAAGCTCCACACTGCCCTCACCCTCGATACGGCCTGTATGCCGGCCACTGCGACCAGGCTGCAAATGCGAAAATATTTTCTCCAGTAGCTTGCCTTGAAAAATCTTGTAGGCAGCAGGCGTTAATCGAAAGGCGCCCGAGGCCGAGTCATGATCCAGCCCCTGCCGCTCAGCCATATCACGCACCAGATTTTCAATCTGATTCCGCATTTCCTCCAGCGAGGACATATCTTCTGGGCTTGCAAATTCGCTCAGCTTGTCCATGTCAATAAGACCAATCTGAGCTGTCTTTGCCGCCTCATCCAATTGCTTCAAAAGTTCATCTATTGATTCCAATTCTTCCTTAATCTCCAAGGCTTCCGGAATCGTCATTCTTTCATTGCCAGTGAATTCGTAATTTGTAACAAGTTCATCAATTTGATATTTATTGCTCAACGCATCAATAACATGCACAAGCTGCCTTGCAAAACCATCAGTATCATCGTCGATCTGGTAGTAGATCCGCTCCAAAAGATAAATCTGATGGTGCTTGATTGACTGTTGGTAGATTGCGGCCAGACGCTTGGGAGGGTGAGCTCTTTTTGCATTCTTCTCAAAAGTGCGATTGGACTTCTTTTCGACGCTTTGCGTTTCGTACTTCTCCAGAATCCTACGCTTTCGCTCTTCCAGCATCAGTCGCAGATGATCAATACTGGGTCCCAGGTTTGCCAGTTGACTAGGATCGATTTCAATCGCCCTAGCAAGTTCTTCTTCTGTGAGTGGTCGATGCGAGCCATACATGAGGGCATGTTCAAATGCCTGGGAAACGAAATCGACCGTAGGCGCAGTCGGGTTGGGGAACCTTACAGGATCGTACTTTTGATAGGTATGCACGACACCACCGAGATTGGACTTGCGCGTCGCCATGGTTCACCTATGTTTCGTAGTGCACTTTGCCATGCTTTTGGGCGCGGCTAATTTGGTCCATCGAATAAAGACCCGCCAGAACGAATTCTACGCATGAAGCCCGGACGGAATCGCTTTCAGATGCGTTCACTTCAAAGGCTTTTTCCCAAGCAGGTGGGACGGCCTGCAAACGTTCTGCGTAGACGTTGCTTGGCAGCATATCGCCGACTTCGATCCTCACACCCTGGCGAAAGATCTCTCCAATTTCGGCTAGTCCAAATTCCTCTACATACTGTTCGAAAACGGATTTGATTGCTCCGGCGATCAAAGCGTCGAGGACTTGCTTTTCAGACATTTGATGGCTGCCCATCAAATCCAACTCAAGCTTCCCAAGCGAGGAAGAATACAGATGCCCAAGGTCGCTTATGCGCGGGACAGCAGGCTTTTCGCCTAGCACGATCGAACGTTGGCGCGCTGAACCAACCATGGCACGATAATTGGCCAAGCTGAATCTTGCCGATACACCCGAGGCCTGATCGACGTACTTGCTTTTTCGTGCCTGCAGCGTGATTTCTTCTATGATTTCAGCCATGAAGTATGGAACTTGAACGGGGTATTCGCCTTCCAGTTCAATTCCCGCCTCCTGCTGCATTATCTCAATCCCTTGCTGGCGTTCTCTCGGATAATGCGTTTGAATCAACGAACCAATACGGTCCTTCAGCTGCGGAATCACCTTGCCACTACGATTGTATGTACTTGGATTAGCAGAGAATAATATGAAAATATCTAGGTCGAAACGAATCGGATAACCACGAATCTGCACATCGCGTTCTTCCAAGATATTGAACAGACCAACTTGAACCAGCTCGTCCAACTCAGGTAGTTCGTTCATAGCAAAGATTCCTCGATGCATTCTTGGGATCAATCCAAAATGCAAGGCCTCCTCCGTACTCATACTCACACCACCAGTGAGTTTTGAGGGATCAATTTCTCCGATAATGTCCGCAAACTTGGTGCCAGGACTCAAACGTTCAGCATACCGCTCCTCGCGCGGCCACCACGCAATCGGCACTTCCTCCTCAGAATGCTCCTCAAGGAAATCTCTTGCGACCTTGGTGATGGGCTGAAACGGATCTTCATGAATTGGCACGCCGGGAATGTCCAGGTAGGGCAATTGCTCGTCCAGAAACTGAACCAGTGCACGCATCAAGCGACTTTTGGCTTGTCCTTTCTCGCCCAGGAACAGCATATCGTGGCCTGAAAGCAGCGCGATATTGATTTCAGGAATGACCGTGTCAGAGTAGCCAACGATGCCGGGAAACAAATCCTCGTCGGCGGCCAATTTCCGCGTGAAATTATCTAAGATTTCTTGCTTCACTGACTTCGAATGCCAGCCGCTATGTTTTAACTGAGCAAGATTTTCACTCAATGTTTCTGACTTGTCGTTCATTGCAACCCGGTTGTATCAAACTCGACTCCACCATGATGCACGCATTATACTGCCCCGGCGACAAGTTAATTGTGGCTTCGAGCGAAGCCCGCCGAATCCTGAATAATCCGTGCAATAGAAAGCAGCTCGGAAAAGACGCCCGGAAATGCAAAATGACTTGAGACGACAATCGCCCCAAGTCATTTTCGTGTGTTAACTGGCCGTTCAGAGTTAGCAAGCTGAATTGACCAACTCGGCTCGAACCAATATTGGACGCTCAATTAGCATGGTGGTGCGCGCGAGTTTCTGACGCTCCAAGTCTTCCTCTGAATGAATACACAGCTGGGCTCGCTCCGCAGACTTGTGACGCTTGCGTGGATCTAGCAATCGATAGGTGCTAGCAGCAATCTGGGAGAGCATTTCATCATGCTCTGCTTCGCCCTCTGCTTCGTCGTTCACACGTGTCGCAGTCGCACGGGCGGCCTTTCGAATTACCGATACTCGGCTCTCGTGGGCTTTCAAGCCCAATAAAGCAAAATCATAGCCGAGTGAGTTTTGAATCAGCGCGGGATTACCTTTCTCACGTTTCGTTCGATTTGTCTTTTGGGCTGAAGTAACCATGATTGATCAAGCGGTTTTGTCGTATTTCGTAAAAGTTGTCTGGAAGTTTCAAAAGGTCTGAGCGGTTGATTGGCTAGCTTAAAAACCCAGTGGCGTGTTCTATGTTCCGTCAAAGTAGGCTCTCTACCATTACTTCGGCTTAATCTGCACACACTTTAGGCGCTGTTGCGACGGTCCGCCAATTCTGCCCAATTCCCCTTTTCAACAACCCGCTAAGCGAATCACTGAAACGGCCGCGAACGTAAATTGGGGCAGCCAGCGAATGCTACTCACACAGTGTAGAAACAGATCAACGCCTTCGAGTTCTTGTTGCGATAAACAATTCGTACGCGTCTCGCCCTTCTTGGCCGCTGTTCCAACTTTCCGACTTTCTTGAATCGCTCAAGTGTATAGACACTTGAGTTGCCGATCGGTTCCCGTTGTTTCGGGTAGCGCCGAAATTTTTTTGCACGCAGAAATGCTACGCAAGGCTGAGATGGTAGGTTACAGAAAACCAAGAAGAGCGTTCTGGGTTATGGGCTATTTGCTTCAGACATCACACACGCCAATTGCATGCTCAAGTGATTTGGCGGGATCGTCCCAGGTCGGGATGAATTCCTGCGCTACATATCCTTTGTAACCGGTTTCAAGAATGGCGCGCATGATCGGCGGGTAGTTGATTTCCTGCTGATCATCGATTTCCAAGCGTCCTGGATTTCCCGCAGTGTGATAGTGACCTATGATCGGATGCAGCGCGCGGAGACGGCGAATCACATCACCGTGCATGACCTGTACGTGGTACACATCGAAAAGCAGCTTGAAATTCGGTGAATCCATCCGCTCAATCAATTCGGCGCAGAGATCGACGTCATCCCCAAAGTATCCAGGATGGCCTTTCATCGGATGGCTGTCATCTCGGCTATTAAGGTGTTCCAAAACCAAGTTGATCCCCTTCTCTTCTGCGTAGCTAATGATGCGTTTCCAGCAGTCGATGCAATTCTGCTTGGACTTTTCTTCGCTCTGCCCTTTGACTTGCATTCCCGTAAAAGTAATCACGCTTGGCGATTTGAATTCAACAGCTTTGTCGATCGATTCTCGCAGTTTTGATTCGACTTCCGCATGGTTGTCGGTGGAGATCGGACCTTTGGCAAAGCCGTGGCTGCCGACAAGCGAAATTTCAAGCCCTAGCTTTCGAATCTCAGGATAAAACTTGCTATCAATCCCCTCCATCGCGACCAAGCCAAGTCGCTTTCCAATCTTGGCCAGTTCGACAGCACTCATCGGCTTGAAGCACCAGCCCATCACCGACTGTCGTATGTGCCCTTTGCGTTCAATATTCTGACCAGCATCGTCAGTTTCTTGGGCCTTCGATTCAGCCTGTAAACCTAGGGCTGCAGCGGTTGCCCCAAGTCCAGCCAAGATGCCGCGGCGTGTGAATAGAGAAGCCGACGAGGCGGTCTGAGTGCGTGATGTATTCTTCATGATCTTTTTACCTGTAGTGCGTTTGGATGATTTTGTGAGCGGAGTGGTCGTTGAGCCGAGTTGAATCAGCCTGTGGAGTCACTCTCACTGGGGTCAGCTGGAAACAAAGGAAAATCTTCGTCCTTGTTGGCGGGATTTTTCTTCGGAGGACTGATCTTCAAATGCTGATAAGCCTTGGGAGTCGCACAGCGTCCACGCGAAGTACGAACAATTAGCTCCATCCGTAGCAAGAATGGCTCCACTTCATCCTCCAAAGTATCGGAAGGCACATTCATCGTATGCGCGATCGCCTCAATGCCTGCCGGCCCTCCCATCAGGACTCCCATCAAAGTTTCGAGATAGCGGCGATCCTGACGGTCCAATCCGAGCGGGTCGATGCCGGTCATCTCCATTGCGTCCATTACGACTTGCGTATCCACCCGTCCATCTGCTTTGCTCATCGCAAAATCGCGTACCCACAGCAAACGATTGTTTGCCACTCGTGGCGTTCCGCGACTGCGCCGAGCAATCTCAACAGCCGCTTCTCGATCAATATCGATCTTCAGCTTGCCAGAATTTATCTCGACGATCTGGGTCAACTCTTCCAGAGTATAAAACCCGAGGTGCTCGCGAATTTGGAATCTGTCGCGGAGCGGACCGCTGAGCATGCCCGCGCGAGTAGTAGCGCCGATGAGCGTAAAGGGTTTTAGCTGGAGGTTCAACGTCCGCGCGCTGACGCCTTCGCCCCAAACTATGTCGATCCGATAGTCTTCCATGGCCGTGTAAAAATACTCTTCAACTGCCTTGGGCATCCGATGAATCTCGTCAACAAAAAGAACCGACCGATCTTCCAAATTTGTTAGGTACGGAATGATGTCCTTGGGAGCTTTCAAAGCGGGGCCACTGGCCATCTGTACGGGTACGCCCATCTCGCGCGGAATGCAGGTCGCAAAAGTGGTCTTACCTAGCCCAGGCGGACCATCAAACAGAATATGCCCCAGTGGCTCATCGCGTTTCCTTGCCGCATCAATGGCGATTTCCAGCACTGCAATCACTTCACGCTGGCCCACCATGTCCGCAATCCGAGTCGGACGTAGCGCGGAGTCGCCTTCGTCGTCGGGTGGTGGCGTTTGCATTATGGACTCGCGTGCCAAAGTGACTTCCTTGATATCATAAAGCTAACTTATTCCGCGTTATGAAACGGCTGACGGCTGCAGAATATTTGAACACTGCATCATACCGCATCGAGCAAAACCGCACAGATACATTGCCGCCGCCAAGAACCACAAGCTGAATTCTGCAGACTCAGGCCTTGCAGCCAGAGAGGGATCGACGGATGTCAAATCCGCCGGTGCCTCAGTTCATGTTCACCAGTGCTACTATGACGCCAATTGTGATCAGGACGGTCGCTACCACGAGAGCGATCACGCCTACTTTCGCGTATGAGAAAGGAGCCGCACCCGCGATCTTGCCACTCTGGCCATTGATCAGGACGCGAAAGACCTTGTTCTTGTACTGGTAAGCCATGATCCAAACCGGCAAGAGCATTGGATAGCCTTGCATGTCTGAAATTCGGACGTTGACATGAACATTCCGATGCCGATTGGGCACCAAGCGGGCGCAGTGTTGCCTTTCAAGCTGCTCGATAGCCCCGCGAGCTTGGGGACGAGCCAGCTTGCGCGGGACACGAAATTCTTCGTACGTTACATTCTCCAGATCGACTTCTGTTGGAGCGAGAACATTGGCGATGTTAAACGGCGAAATCGATTCCGTCTCGTCCAGTGTTAAAACGCTACTCCCTGCAATTAGCAAACCTTTGTAGCTTCTTGCATGATCTCCGCTAACAGGATACCAATCGCCGCGACTGCCCGGCGGAGCAGGAGACGAATCGGCAGTCCACTTGGTTTTAGTAGTCGCATCAAAAACCCAGTAGGGAACAAAAATCTCAGTTACTTCGCCAATCGTGGATGATTGTGCCGCATCGTCAGGGCGCCAAAATCCCTTGCTAAGAAACTCTCGAAGAATCCCCTCAGCCTTTACTGCATCAATGGAGAAGGGCAAGACTGCGTCGGGCTTCACATGCTGCGTTACGGCGCGTTTTTCCATTTTCGTGCCGCCGCAAAAAGGGCAGCGCAAGGCCTGCGCGCTTGCATCGTAGTTCATTGACGCCCCGCAGCCCTGACAATCGAAACTGTGGTGCGTAGCCTCATGGGCAAGCTTCTTCGCTTTGGTATCCGCATAGGGATTCTCAGTACCGCAATTGGCACAAAACAAGTCCTCTTGGTCGATATAGCAACGGCATACGCCACATCGATGCATCAATTCGACAGACACGATCTCGATTCTTACTCCTAAAACCTAATGTTGGCCTCGGTGTACTAAGACCCGTTTTATTCTTAAACAATTATTTTTCGTGAATCCTAATCTAATCCGCGAGTCTTCATCTTGATTGCATACAAACTGTCGCTAGCCGTAATGAAAAGCACATCTCGCCGTTTGCCACCAAAACAGACATTGGCAGTCCAGCCCTCGGGAACAGCAATGCGTTCTCGCAACTTTCCTTCCGAGTTGAAGACCATGACTCCTTTGCCAGTCAGATACACATTTCCGTCTTGATCCAAAGTCATTCCGTCAGACCCAAACTCACAAAACAACTTGCGGCTGGTTAGCTTCCCACTGGTATCAACGTTGAATCGATAGGTTTTGCGATCCCCAATGTCAGCCACGTACAGCACACTACGACCGACGTCCCCGACAATACCATTGGGTTGCTTGAAATCCTCGGCCGCGATTTGCACTTCCTTCGAATCAGGCAAGAACCGATAAACCCGCTTGGGCAATTCCGGTCCGTCAGACTCTCGTTTCCAATATTTGCGTTTATAGAATGGATCTGTGAAGAAGTAGGATCCGTCGGCTGATACCCACACATCGTTGGGACCGTTGAACTTCTTGCCTTCAAATTCCGCCAGAAGAACTTCGTGCGTTTTGTCTGGCAAGATTCGCCAGAGCTCATTCTTCTCATCGGCACAGGCGATCATGTTGCCTGTCCGCTCAAAGAACAATCCATTGCTCCGCCCGCATGGCTTGAGCCAGGTTTCCAATTCACCGTCGATGGAGTACCGCATGATGCGGTCATTGGGCTGGTCAGTGAAAAAGATGTTTCCATCTTTGTCGACCGCTGGGCCTTCGGTGAATTTAAAGCCTTCTGCGACTAATTCCAACTGGGCGTCATCAGCCACAACGCTTTGGGCGTTCGAATGATTCGGACTGGCGGTCCAAGCAAGAACAATAAGAGTAACCGTCAGGAGGGGCCTTAATGCCATATTCTCCGACTTTGTGCAAAACGATTGGGACTCTTCCACCAGCGTGCTCCCGGAAAGAATTTTTGATACAAATCATCCAAGCTCCGGAAACAACTGGGAGGCGAGCTATTGCAACCAAGTTGGCAAGGAGCCGGCCGCAGGTAATTCGATGAATTGAATCTTGTCGACCGCATCAATGCTCATCATAGCATCCATGGCTTCGGAAGTTGGTTCACTGTCTAGATTCAGCACACCAATCGCACTGCCGCCTGGCTGTTGTTCGGCCCGCCCAACTGACATTTGAGCAATATTAACCCCGTGTTGCCCAAAGGCTGTTCCCACTTTCCCAATGATGCCGGGGACGTCTTGGTGGGTAAACACCAAGAGTTTGCCATCCATATAAGCCTCTAATCGGTAATCATCGAGCGCGATCAACCTTGGCATATTATGACCAAATACGGTTCCTGCTGCTTTCACTTTATGCTCGCCACCTGCGACTTCGACCGTGATCGACGAACTAAAAGCTCCCATGTCGTTGTTGCGCGTTTCGTTCAGCTCAATCCCACGCTCACGAAGCAATACACCTGCATTGATGATGTTGACGTCTTCGGCCAACGCTCGTTCCATTAGCCCAGCGCAGAAGGCGTTCGTCAGCAGGTTTGTGTCCCTGGAGGCGACTTCGCCACGATAGTTGAGCGAGCAAGAAGCGATCGCTCCTCCATGCCATTGACTGAGAAGCAATCCAAGTCGATAAGCAACGTCAAGATAACTGCGTAAATCCTCAAGAGTCTTTGGATCCAGCGCCGCAACATTCACCGCATGACGAATCTCACCTGTCTTGAAGAAATTGAACAACAGCTCAATTCCTTCCATCGCAACTTGTGTTTGAGCTTCTTCCGTGCTCGCACCCAAGTGAGGAGTGCAGACCACGCCAGGTAGACCGAATAGTGGGCTGTCAGTGCATGGTTCGGTCGCGAAAACGTCCAAAGCAACTCCTGCAATCTGTCCGCTTTCAAGACCAGCCACCAACGCCTCTTCTTCGTAGATTCCACCGCGGGCACAATTGATCAAGCGAATTCCCGGCTTGAGCAATCCCAGGTTCTCCTTATTGACGAGCCCTTTTGTTTCAGGCGTTAAGGGCGTGTGTACCGTCAAATAGTCCACTTTGGGCAACATTTCATCGACCGTCTCAGCTTTTTCAATCTTGAGCTTAGTCGCCTGCTCGGCGCTCAAGAATGGATCGAAGGCGACAACACGCATTCCAAATGCCAATGCACGCGTTGCAACTTCGCGACCAATTCGCCCCAGCCCTACGACTCCAAGCGTCTTGTCGGCCAACTGTGTTCCCATGTACAGCTTGCGATCCCAACGCCCTTCGCAAAGCGATTGGTAGGCTGGTGCAACATTTCTCGACAAAGCTAGCATCAAAGCCCAAGCTTGCTCCGCAGTCGACAAAGTATTGCCAGAGGGCGTGTTCATCACGACGATGCCGAGTCGCGTCGAAGCTTCTTTGTCGATGTTGTCCGTCCCAACCCCCGCGCGCACAATCGCTCGCAAACGCTTGTTACCTTCCAAGGATTCCGCAGTAATCTTTACGCCGCTTCGAATTATGACGCCGTCAAATTCGTTCAAAGCGACTCGCAGATCATCGCCTTTTAGTCCCGTGCGCACTTCGAAATCGCAATCGGCCTCGCCCTCGAGAAGTGCGATGCCGTCGGCGGCAATATTATCAAGGACGCCAATACGGAATTTTGCCATCATTTAACCCTGGGTTGGGGAGGTTCTTGGTCGTAATTTGTTTTGAAGCAGGTTCGATGAAATGAATTCAATACGTTGACTGCCCAGACCTTCAGGCGAGGTTTAGGCGTTGCGGCTTGCGAAGTCTTTCATGAATTCCGCCAGTTGCCCAACGCCCTCAATGGGCATTGCATTGTATATACTCGCTCGAATTCCACCGACACTTCGATGTCCCTTGAGTGTCACGAATCCACTCTCAGCAGCACTATTTAGGAAACCCTCCTGCAACTCATCACTTCCGAATCGGAAGGTCACATTCATCAGCGAACGGTCTGATTTTTGTGCGTGTCCAACATAGAATTCTGGATAGGCATCCATCACGTCATAAAGCAGCTTGGCTTTTCTTTGATTCACTTTGTGCATCGCTTCCAAGCCGCCAATGGTTTCTTCCAACCATTCTGCAACCAGTCCGAGAACGTACACCGCGAAGGTAGGAGGCGTGTTCCACATCGAATCCGCTTCCGCGTGATTCTTGTAGTTCATGTAACCTGGCAACGAATCTTTCGATCGCTCCAAAAGCTCTTTCTTGATCACGACTACCGTGACTCCTGCTGGACCTGCATTCTTTTGTGCACAGGCATACATCAAACCGTACTTGCTCATGTCATAGGGTCGGTGCAAGAAATCGCTCGACGCATCGCACACAACTGGAGTCGAACCCGCGTCGATGTCTTCGCCGAACTGCACACCCTGGATAGTTTCATTGCTGGTTACATGCAAGTAGGCCGCTTCCGGCGAAATGTTCAATTCACTTAGATTGGGCAGGCGGTCGTAATTTGACGCTTTCGCATCAAAAAGAACTTCACAGTTTCCTTCCTTACGCGCCTCTTCGAGCGCTTTCTTGCCCCAGGACCCAGTCAAGATGTACTGCGCTGTAGCGGAAGCGCTCTCCATCAAGTTCAATGGCACCATCGAAAATTGCAGTCGCGATCCGCCCTGCAAAAACAATAGTTCAAAACTGTCGTTTATCCCCAGCAATCGGGTCAGCCGCTGTTTCGCCGCGTCGTGAATAACAATGAACTCCTTACTGCGATGCGACAACTCCATTACAGAAGCACCCGCGCCGGGCAAACACATCATCTCGTCCCGGATACGCTCAAGCACGGGTACTGGTAGCACGGCAGGACCAGCCGAAAAGTTCAATAGGCGTTCTTGGGTTACCGCTTGGGTCATATTCATAATCCAATCAAATGGAGTCCAGGTATCCCATTCGTCAGTCCACTTCGAAACCACTCTTGCGACATCGTCGCAGGTGCGTACTGATTCAAACAGGATAATTTGGGGCCGATTAGGAAGCTAAGCAGCTGAAGCCGCTTATTCTAAGGAGGTTCGCAGGGAAGTGAATAGCGCCTGCTTGAATGTCGCATCGGCAACTGAACAGATAATCATCAAGCTTGATCAAAGGCGGGCAAGGTTCACGGACTTGGGTCTGGAACGTAGATGAACTGCCCTTTATTTTCCATCGCAATTTGCCGTAGCAGACGCTCACCCTTCAAAGAGTAGTACGCGATCGTATGAATGGGCACGCGGATTTGCTCGCCCAAGATCAAATCCGAAATGGTATTGCTATCGCGTATGGTTTCCGCCACATCTTTAACCGAAGTGACGCCGTCCGTTAGCAAATAAATCGCGTCGGGTTCTTTCTCAATCGCGAATTCAATTGCCTTTTTGGGAGGGCCACCGCTGTTGCCAATCTTGACTCCCATTAACCAGCGTCGGGCATGTTCAAGATTTTCCGGAGTCGCATACAAAGCCCTTGCCGCGGGCTCACGTTCTCCCGGTTCAGGAATGACCTCCAAGCTACGGGTAAAGATTATGACGTAGAACCGCTGCTTGGGCTTCAAACTCGCCAGTGATTTCAAAAGTTCTCCTCTTGCCGCGGTCCAAGGTCCGCCTCGCATGCTGCCCGACCCATCGATGACGTAGCAAAAGTTATTTCCACCCGCTGCTGCGCCGAAAAAAGTCGCAGCGTTCGCATTTGAAAACGTCGACTGCGCTGAAGCAGCCATCGCAGAGGAACTGGCAAGACTCTCACTCGGCGGTAGTAATTCTCCGATCAAGTCGCTTGAAATCGGGCTATTGGAAAGATCCGAAAACTGTTCCGTCACGTCAATCTGCGGCTCCATCTGCTGCGACTGTTCAGAATCCTGAGGCTCAGCCGCATCGATTGGCTGCTCCAATTCTACGATATCCTCAGCCACTGTTTCTGAGGCCGCAGCGAAGGACATTCCAGCCGGTGGCCCTGGCATGCGAAGCGTTACGACTGCAAGCAATACGACCAAAAGAATATGGGCTACGATACTTGCCGCGATTCCTGCAATCTTGGAACGAGATTTCAGGTTGGATTCTTCACCCCCATCTCGCTCAGCATTAGCCTGCAGGGCCTGGGCAATCGCCAAATTCTGTTCGCGACGCTTTTCCGAGTCGTTAGAATCTTGCTTCGCATCACTCGTCTCGCTTAGTGCAAACCCAGATTTGGAATCAGGTAGACCGGACTGCCCGCCGACTTCGGATCGCCAGTCAACATTGGTGGGTCCATCAGCCTTGGAGCTCGTAGACAAAGCATCAGGCTTGCTAGGAGACGCTTTAAGTCCTGCCTTTTGCAATTGCCCGGAGCGTGAAAGCTCTTGGGCCCTCCTCGACAACCTCGCTCGGGCAGGTGCTAACCATTGCTCCCAATCCAGAGCTGTAGCCTCGTCGTTGGCGGGCAACTTGGCCGTTTCAGACTGCTCAGAATGCGTTTCGGACATGGAAGGAAGTACTGCCAACGGAAGTTGGTGCAATTGGATGAATCTCGGAGGCTTAGTGTCAATGAAATCCGAGGGCCCGTCAAGCAAATGCTGGTATTGATTGCCCTTGGCTGGGCTAGCGAGCATGACCTATAAGCCCAGACTAGCGGAATTCCATTGGATTTG
>JBCCEO010000063.1:0-17736 GCA_039030255.1 Planctomycetota bacterium
AGAGGGCGGCCACAAAATGGAATTCTTTGACAGCAATGGAAAGCTAAGAGGAATGAAGCGCGATCTTTACGAAGGCGGATTACGCGTACCGCTGCTTGCAAGATGGCCCTCACACATTAAAGCGGGCACAGTAAGCACGCATGTCAGCGGTTTCCAAGACATGCTCCCTACCTTTGCCGAGCTGGCTTCTGCCGAGATGCCAAGTGAGCTCGACGGAATCTCAATGTTGCCAGAATTACTTGGGCAAGGCGATCAAGCTCAGCATGAATACCTTTACTGGGAATTCAGTGAACAAAAAGGAAAACGCGCTGTGTTGCAAGGCGACTGGAAACTTGTGCAGCTGCAAGTAGCCACAAAGCAGCCTTCGGAATATCAACTTTACAATGTCGCTCAGGACACCGGAGAATCCCAGGACCTTGCCTCCGAAAACCCAGAACTTGTGAAGTCGTTGATGCAATTACTGGATCAAGCGCACCAAATCAACGCGAGCTACCCACTGTTCCTGAGCGAACGCAACTAAATGGGCTTCACGATCGGCAGGCAACGGAATCAAACCTGCTTGGCTGTCATGGTGCTAAGAAGTGCTCGAAGAATTTGTAGATGATCTCATTGGATTCTGGATTGGGATCATGCTTAGGTCGATTGCTCATCGCGACGCGGTTTTCGAATCCTAGGATCTTGTTGACTTCAATGGAGTGGAGTAGGGCCTGCCAACGCTTTGGCGGATCTTCTGAACCGCCTGAAACGAAGAAGGGCCGCGGCGCCATTAGGGCATGAAGTTCATGTAAATCGCGTCCTTGCTCCCTAAGTTTTGGGTAAAGTCCTTGGGCGGGATTTTCCTTGGAGATGATGCCACGTTTCCGCCATGGCTTGGGGTGATAACCTAAGTACCACGGTTCCCAGTAGTTGACGCTCGGCCGCGACTCGTCGAAAACGATTCCTGGATCCGACCAAACGGCACAAGCAAATCTGTCGTACAAGCAGGAAGCGAACATGGCCCACTTGCCACCAAATGAGTGTCCCACAATCCCAATCCGCGAATCGTCTACTTCTGGCCTACTCGCCAGCACGTTCCAAGCATTTGCAGCTGCGTAGCCGAGCATAGATAGAGGTTGCACCTGGGCGTCGTCTAGGCTTGGATAATACAATGCATAAGTTCTCGCTTGCGTGGCTTTCGTCGTGCCGATCGACAGCGTTACAAACCCACGTCGGGCAAGCTGAATCGCAAAATCCCGATTTGGCTTGCCGAGACCAATTGCGGTTTCGGGCTCGTAAAAGACGGTCAAAACTGCCGGCCTTGGTGCCGCGGCAGTCGCCGCGTCAGGGATCAGGAGATAGCCTGTCGTCTCCTCATTAGGTGTCCAGCGAAAACGCACCTGATGTTGTGTAAAGTTTTCGCGTTTGGAAGATCCTAGCACTACGACTTGGGGATCTTCTATCACCTTCGGCCACCGCCCGAGTAACGAGTCCCAGCTCTCGCGGATTTCTTCGCGCCTTCGCACCCAATCCCGGGCATTCGCGACTTTTCTGCCATCCTGAAAGATCAACGGCGATCGATAAGAGACTGTTGGCGAATTGGTTGTTGATGGTAAATCGAAGGGCTTGGGGATTTCGAAGTAGGCAGAAATCGCCGACCAGGAATCTCCTGAGACTTTTGATTCTTGAGCCATGCATGTAGAGCACAGCGGCAACAATGCGACCCACCAAAGGAAGTTAAAATGCAATGCGAAGATTCGCAACGAGAAAGTGGATGGCATGGTAAGATGTCGCTCCTTCCATCAATCCAGAAAGTGTTGAGTTTCTTGCTCGGAGAAGAAAATGTCGACGGTACGCAACTTGCTCCCAGGTGATTCGCGAACCTCTGCGAAGCAGAGTGTCTTCTTCCTGTTAATTCTCTTGTTGCAAGCGAAGGCTATTGTAGCGGATGAGCGT
This sequence comes from Planctomycetota bacterium, assembly GCA_039030255.1. Taxonomy (GTDB): domain Bacteria; phylum Planctomycetota; class Planctomycetia; order Pirellulales; family Pirellulaceae; genus Aureliella. The sequence goes on from JBCCEO010000063.1 coordinate 1,933, forward strand.
CCTAATATTTTGTTCATCTATACCGACGATCAATCGCATCGAACGGTTGGCTGCTATCCCAATGCTTTTGACTGGGTGGAAACGCCGAATATCGATGCCTTGGCTCGTCAAGGTGTAAGATTCGACCACGCCTACATTGGCTCGTGGTGCATGCCTTCTCGTGCGACGATGCTAACCGGCATGCATCAGCATGGTATCGAATCGATGCGAATGGATGGCAAATATCCAAGAAGTCTTTATGATCCTGCCGAGTGCCCTTTCTGGCCCAAAGTGTTTCGAGAAAACGGGTATACGACGGCTCAGATTGGCAAGTGGCACACGGGAATCGATGCTGGATTTGGGCGCGATTGGGATTATCAAATCGTCTGGAACAGGCCATTGCATCCCGGAAATGCGCCAAACTACTATGACAATCAATTGACCAGTTTCCAAGGGCAAACGCCGCGGATCGTGGAAGGCTACACGACGGACAACTATACAGACTGGGCCATTGAGTTCATTGAGGGCAAGGGTCGAGCGGAAGACAAGCCATGGTATCTATGGCTCTGCTATGGTGCCGTTCATGGTCCCTTTACGCCAGCAGACCGTCATTTAGACGACTACCCCAATGTCGATGTTCCTGAGCCGCCGAGTATTTATCCTCCGCGGGCCGGCAAGCCGAAGTATGTGCAAGAAATGGAGTATTGGGAAAAAGGCAAACAAGGTCAGGCGGTTGAGCGCAAAGCACGCGATAATGCACCGGTGGGTATGAAGGATTTTCCGGGCCGTTCCCTGCGAGATTGGGTCAGGCAGTATCACCAGGGAGTAAAAGCGATTGATGAAAACCTTGGGCGATTGTTGGAAACCCTAATTGCTTCCGGGCAGGATGAGAACACTTTGATAGTCTTCACTTCTGATCAGGGGTTTGCTTGGGGACAGCATGGTTTCAAGTCAAAGGTGGCTCCCTATCGCGCAACGGTGGAAGCTCCCTTAATTATTCGTCCGGCGAAAGATCTGGCCGCAAAGTGTGCTGGAAGTGTCGTCAAAGAACCGGTAAGTGGAGTAGACTTGCCGCCCACCTTTTTTGCTCAGGCCGGCATTGAATTGCCTTGGAAGATGCACGGTCACGATCTTACACCGGTGCTTGAAGATCCTGAACAGAAATGGCCTTATTCAGCCATGCTTGTTCACACCGGGCGTAAGTACGGATCAGAGACAGCCCAAGTCCCAGAGCCAGATGACCCAGACTTGTATCATGGTCCCGGTGTTCCCTGGTACATCATGTTGAGTCAAGGGGAATACAAATACATTCGTAACTTGGTTCGCGATGAAACGGAGGAACTTTATGATATCAGAGCGGATCCTGATGAACTGAACAATCTGGCACTTGAACCAAAGTATGATGATTTACTCGAAAGGTTTCGCGCTGCAATGGAAACGGAGCTTCGCCGGACCGATGCCGAGTTGGTCGAGAACATGCCTTCGCACGGAACTCTGCAACGCAGGGAAGCCAACGCAGGAAACTAAAGTGGTGATGCCAACGAAGATAGTCTGGCTGATCGACCTAGGTGCCCCGTTTATTTCCATACCATGTTATGTGGTTTCGAGGGCAGAACTGTAGTCCCTGCTGTTCGCACCATGGAATCAGCCACTTGGCACGTTGTTCAAGCTCTTGCGCGTTGGTGCCTTGAGGCATGATCAGCAGACGCTTTCGATCGAGCTCCTTGCCGCAGTATTTTTGGAGGCGCTCTAGGTAGGTAAGAACTTCTGCTTTGTCTTCAGGTGAATCAACGACAAATTTCAGCTGATAGGGAAATTCGTCGAGTAGGGACTGGATGACCTGGAAGTTTTCGCGTCGCCTCTCGTGAGCTCGCCGCAAGGAATCTGAAGCTTGCTCTGAGGTAGGTGTCGAGTTAGCGAGTTTGGGGCTGATCGATATGAGGTCGCAATGGACTGGTTGGTAAACCGTGCCAGCCGTTTCGATCGTGATATGTTTTCCGGCGGCTCGCAGCTGCTTGGTCAGCTCGACCAAGGAGGCAAAAATCATCGGCTCACCACCGGTCAGCACATAATGCTCAGCCAAGTATTGCTCGCAGCGATTCTCGATTTCCGCGATGCTCAGTGATTCTCCCTCTGGGGCCCATGAGGCAAAAGGTGTATCGCAGAACCAGCATCGCAAGTTGCAACCGCTCGTGCGAACAAAAACGCTTGAAGTACCAGCCAAAAGGCCTTCGCCCTGAAGGCTTTCGTAAATCTCACAGATGCGGATTTTGGTGCTTTTAGATAAGTGTGTGGCGCTAGGAGCTGTAACTGGCTGGATGCCATTTCCGGAAGCGCCGATGGGGTGAACAACCTCCATTGAATCGTGTTTTTCGACTTCCGATCGCATTCGGAGGCGGCTACCTTATATCGCTGGGCTTTGGCTACTCTACTAGAGTGAGTCGCACAGAGTCGTTTTGGTTCGCACTGCCACTGCGGTGCGTCGAGATTTCCATTGGTTAGGAGAATTCTGAACGGTGTCGACACCCTTTCAAGATCAACTCGAAGTTTTCGATAATAGTTTCCCTGATCGCGAATACGAAATCGAGATCAAATGCCCTGAGTTTACGTCCATTTGTCCCAAAACGGGCCAGCCGGATTTTGGAACGCTCATTTTCCGTTACGTCCCGGATTCGACTTGTGTTGAACTCAAGAGCCTCAAACTCTACCTGCAGAAGTTCCGGAACGAGGGCATTTTTTACGAGAATGTGACCAATCGCATCCTGGACGATTTTGTTGCAGTGTGTAATCCAAAGAAGATAACTTTGGAAAGCCATTGGGGTGCCCGTGGTGGCATAACCTCGGTCATTACCGTACGCTACGAGCAATCTTCATAGACTTCTACCGCACGAGTGCTCCCATGTCCAAACCGAGTGTTATTCTTAGTGGCTTTGCAGACGAAGCGGCTAACGAAAAAACTGCGATACAACAATATGCTGCGATGGCGGCTGCTGGCCTGCAGTTCTATTCGATACGATTCGTCGATGTAGGCAACGGAATCAAGAATGCCATGGCGCTAACCAAGGCGGAGTTGAAAAAAGTCGTCAAAATGCAGGCCGAATATGGGCTGAAAGTCGCGACGGTTGGCTCGCCTATCGGCAAAGTAAAATTGTTGGACGTGGACGATGGAACCAAGAACAAGTTTGTGCCATTCAAGCAGTACTTGAAGAAGGATGTTCAGCATGCTTGCGATGTTGCGAATACGCTAGGAACAAAACTACTGCGAGGATTTTCGTTCTATCATCCGGTTGGCACCGAACCCGAAGAGCACATGAATCAAGTCTGCGACCAATTGGGGCAGATCGCCGACTTGTGCCAAAAGGCAGGCTTGGTCTTTGGACTGGAAGTCGAAGCCAACTTGGTTGGCCAGAGTGGAAAGCTCCTGGCCAAGATCCACAAAAAGGTCAAAAACCCGGCACTGGTGCTTATTTTTGACGGGGCCAATCTCGTTTGCCAGGGGATGACTCCCGACGAAGTGTTTGCAGAGTACTTGGCGATGAAGCCCGGCTTAGGGTGGATTCATGTGAAAGACTATCGTCACTCTTCTGCGATGCAGCGATTGCAGCACATTGATGAAGCCTCTCTGAAGAATTTCGTCCCATCCGATATTGGTGACACGGGGCACGAAGCCATTTTTCGGGACATGATTCCTGAACTTCCCAAAATTGAAAAACGCATGAAGAAGTTTGGGGCTCCAGGTGTAATCTTTGATCTCGAGCCGCATGTAAAAGGCGGTGGACAGTTCGGCGGATTTTCTGGGCCCGATGGTTTTGGCGTAGCGCTACGCGGCCTCTGTAGGACACTGGATTACGTCGGTATCGACTATCATTTGACCGACTTCGAAGATATCCTCGCGCGACGCGAAGCTTAACGACTCACGTGGTCGCATCGTGAATTCAGATGATGGAAGATCCACAATGGCAGACTCTACGTAGCGAGGTCGAAAAAGTTGTCGACTTGGTAGATTCGCCACTTCGACTGGCCGGCAAGGATCTCAATTGGTTGCGAGTCGCCAATCCAGACCAATTATTAGAAGCCGCAGTTGTCGGTGCAGGAAGCAAGAGCGAAGCCGAGCTAGACCCCTTTTGGGCAGCGACTTGGAGAGCAGCGATTGGCTTGGATGCTTTTCTCGCGAGACTTGATTTGACTGGAACCAGAGTCTTGGAGCTCGGTTGTGGTTCCGGGCAAGCCGGAACCGCTGCTGCAATGCGGGGTGCGTTGGTGACCTCGACCGATTCGGTGGAACTTGCATTAAAAGTTGCCAAGCTGAATTCTTGGTTTGTGCACGAAAGGATCCAGTTTAGGCAGTTGATCTGGGGGCAGGAGCAGCTTGACGAACCTAAGTTCCCGGTCCTGATTGGTTCCGACTTGGTTTACGATCCCAATCTTTTTCCCTTGTTGGAGCCTTGTGCTAGACAGCATCTAGCGGAAGGCGGACGCATGTACCTGAGTGAACCTCATCGCCAGACGGGCGACAGATTTTCAACTTGGATTCGCCAAGCGGGTTGGAAAACCATCGAGCACGATATCGATTTGAATGACGAACGCGTACCGGTGCGAGTCTTCGAATGTTGGCTTTGAGAATTATTCAGCCTAGAGTCTTGGGAGGCATCGAGATCGCCACTAATTTTCAAGCGCGAAAGTGGCGTGCAAGGAAACGTTGAACTCCACCACTCGCGGATTTAGTGAAACAACATCGTCCTTTTTCAATCGGAATGGTACCTCGCCGAGCATTGGTACTGCAGCTTGAAGGCTCGATTGTCGAACGTTTTCGGTGGCGTCTAGCGTTGTGCCGTGCAGCGACTTCAATGGTCCAAGTTTTCTTCCAATCGCAGTGGAAGTTGTCTCAGCATTTTGCTCCGCGTTGTCAAAGGCGAGCCGAACGGCTTCCGATCGTTTTTCTTCGCTAAGACGCGAAACGAAAAGAAACTGGGATTCCGTGCCTGTTGAGGCTGGGCCAGGAAAACTGCGTTCGATCATGGATTGCATCTTGCGCAACTGTTGCATCGGGTCTTCATTCCAGTCCGCGTTTTCTTTGGACTCAGGGCTCTCCGGCTCCTGTAAATCCTGTGATTCGAAGCTCACACGATCCAGGAAGATCATGATTTCTTCGGCAGACTTGTTCTCAATATTCCAAACCGCTGAATAGCAGGCCGCCACAGCCTTTTGCTTCTCCGCGGTATCCTGTTCTTCAGTGTTCGAAGGAGAAACACGACTTCGCGCAATCCGACTGGCCATCATCGGATCGAGATCAGCTTGGTCAGCAAAACGTGCGACTCCAAACTCAACAGGATTGGCATCCAGTTCGCCCAGCCAGCGTAGGATGCTTTCACGTTTCTTCTCCAATATCTGCAGCGCCAATTCGAGCGTCGCTCCCTCGGCGGAGACACTTCCTATCATCACCAGTAGAGAAGGTTTTTGGTTAACGCTAGCAGCACCTGTGACAATCAGCGTAGGTAAATCCACAGCAGTCCTCCCTCAGAAACGCAATCTTTCGGAACCGGTCGTGTACTGTCTTTGGGGCAGGCTTTGATTAGGTTGCAACGCTTTGCTTAGAAAGCCCGAGTTGTTTGGCTAGAAACTGCTTGCAATCGATTGTCAAAACAAATACAGCTGGAACCAAGAATAATGTGAAAGCTGTAGACAATGCAAGTCCTCCAAGCACAACCACACCAAGACCTCGGTAGAGTTCACTCCCTGCGCCAGGAAACAATACCAACGGTAGAAGCCCAAGCACAGTCGTCGTCGTTGTAATGAAAATCGGACGTATCCGAGTTTTCACACTTTGCGTAATGGCTTCCCTCGGCTGCATGCCTTCACGCATGAAATTCAGAGATTGGTGAATAATCAAGATCGGATTATTTACGACCGTTCCAATCAAAATGATAAAGCCAAGCATGGTGATGACATCGAGTGCTTGGAAGACAAACAGATTAAGCAGTGACAGTCCAAGCACTCCACCGACGGCACCAAGTGGGACGGTAAAGATGATCACGAATGGGTACAGCCAAGATTCAAACAAGGCCGCCATCAACAGATAGGTTATCGCCAAGGCGAGTAGCAGATTCCAACGCAGTGCATCCCAGGCTTGACGCAATTTGTCCGCGGTGCCGGAAAGGCGAACCAAAGTTTCTCCGTCAATGATTCCTTCGGCCTGTAACGCATTTATTATGTCGCGATCAATGCGCTGCATCGCCTCTTCTAAAGGCATGGTGATTGGCGGAGTGACGGAGATATTGATGGCTCGCATTCTTTCACGCCGCAGAATAGATTCCGGACCGCTTGAGTACTCTACATCTGCGAGTGTATTGAGAGGAACGATTTGTCCGTTTGGCGTAGAGACCGGCAAGTACTCGATATCCTGCGTTCGCATCGCAAAGGACTCTTGGCCCTTAATGGTCAAATCTATCTTCTCTCCATCGACGAAATAGTCGCCCGCGTAGGCACCATCAATGTAGGCGTCGACGGTGTAACCCAAATCGGCCGCGCTAAAGCCAATTTCAGAAGACTCTACTAACTTGGGTTGAATGTGGATTTCTGGGCTCGCTAAATCCAAGCTTGGTTGGGGAGAGGCCTGAGCCTCTGGTAGTACACGATTGACATCTCCCAGCACTCGACGACCTACGCTAATCAACTTGGTCAAGTCACCGCCTGTGATTTCAATGTCAATGGTTCGCCCGGATGTAATTCCGCGCTCAAATAGGCTGGATTGCTTGGCAACTGCGCGCGTTCCAGGAAACTGAGAGGCGACGCGTCGCATCAAAGGTACCAACTCACGAACCCGCGTTTCATCCATGGCGCTCATGCCCATGAACACGCTCGTGCCTCGAACGGCGTAAAAGTAATATCGAATCGCAGGGAATTCGAGCTCTTCATCATGAATCGCTTCTTGGTCTACATTCCAATACGGTTGGGTATCTTCCTCTAGCTGTTTGCCCATCTCCATCAAGTGGTTGATGTTGTGACCTGGTGGCGGTGAAAGGCTGCAAAAGACGAAGTTGCGGTTGCCGGATGGCAAGTACTCGACCTTGGGCCAAAGTTGGTAACTCAGCCCCACTGAAAACAGCACCATCAACGCTATCAAGACAGCGCTCCTCAAACGCTTCGCGAGAATCCATTCCGTTGACTTGACGAGCCAGTTTGTAAATCCTGTGCCAAAGTTTTGTATTCGCGATGCAAGAAAGCCAGAACGTTGTTTGGGATCTGTTTGGTTGGCCTTGCTTTCTAGCGACTGGAATAGCCGTGCTGCGGCCGTTGGAATCATTGTGAATGATACAATGAGCGAAAGTCCCACTGCGGCTGCGATGGCTAGTGCGATATCTTTGAAAAGCTGGCCCGAAGTGTCTTGCACAAATAGAACGGGAATGAAGACAGCAATCGTGGTGAGCGTGGAAGCAACTACCGCGCCGGCAACACTCGAGGCGCCTTGCGTTGCAGATTCCTTGGCATCGACTCCCGACTCACGCAAGCGAAAGATGTTTTCAAGCACGACCACAGCATTGTCGACCAGCATGCCAACGGCGAATGCCAAGCCTGCCAAACTGATGACGTTAAGGGACCTCCCTAGAAGCCCAAGTGCTAGAAAGGTGCCCATAATGCTGACAGGAATGGCCAAGCCTACGACGATAGCCCCGCGACCGAACCAAAGTCCTGCGATAAGTAGTAGTGCGACTGTAACTAAAAAGAACCAGCTCGACACGTAGACTGAAGCAAGAGTGCAAGCAATGATGACGGGCACTGAGAACAGTGTCGCTCGCCCAAGGTGCAGAAAGAGCATCAGCACAAGAATTGTAAGCGAGGCACCTAGAAAGATATTCTGCTGCACTTTCGAAATCGCCGATTTGATGTACTCGGTCTCATCGTAGTATTGATAGAGCTCGAGATTCAGTCTCTTAAGCAATCCATTGTTTAAATTCTCGACTGCTTCATAGACTCCGCTCATGACTTCCATAACGTTGGCATCTGAGGATCGTCTTACGCTGAGTCCGTTGCTAGTAAGTCCATATCGACGCGACAGACTGTCGAGTTTCTTGTAATCAACGCGCACATCGGCCACGTCGCCGACGTATATCGGTGTTCCTCCCTCTGAGGTCAGGATTTGTTGTCGGACGTGTTCTGGATCGCGGAACTGGCCTAAAGTGCGAATGACCCAGCGGCGCTTGCTTTCCCATAGGTCGCCCGCCGAGGTATCCTTGTTCTGCCCAGCCAAAGCAATACGCACGTCGGCGATAGTTAGCCCGCGCGCGGCAAGTCTTTCGGGATCGACTATGACTTGCAGTTCTTCATCTTGTCCACCGTAGGTATCTGCTTCGGCAACTCCGTCGACTCTTTCCAGTTGAGGTTCGATCAGGTTTTCGGAAAGCTTACGAACTTCTTGCAAGTCAACTTCTGGGGGCAGCAGCTCCTTGATTTCCGGGTGCTCGTCCTTGAGCTGCGAGTAGATTTCTTGCAGGCGGTAGACTCTCAAGGCACTATTGGCTGCCGTTCTCGCGGGTTCTACACTCGCTGCAAGCTCGGGGTGAGAACGTTGGAAAGCCTCGATATCAGCTATGCTTGGCGGTCGGGCCGTCAAGGCGAATCGGGCAATAGGGCTATCGGTCGAGCTGGATGCTTCTATGACTGGCTCACGCGCACTGAGAGGGTATTCGCGAACTTGCTGTAGTCGCGTGTTGACTCGCATCATGGCGTCGCCAATGTCCGTACCGACGGCAAATTCGAGAGTTATTTCTCCTTCGCCGTTCTTGCAGTAGGAGCTCATTTTTACGAGCCCTTCAATTGCCGCTAACTGCTCCTCCTGTTCCTGGACAATCTCGCGTTCTATTTCTTGGGGACTAGCTCCTGGCCAACGTGTTTCGACGGACAACACCGGATTCTGCACAGCAGGGATGAGCTGCTTGGGCATCGACATCAGCGAGATTGAACCAAACAAAGCAACAATCAGGACTCCAACAGAGACCTTCACAGGATTGCCAACAAAGGATTGGAACAGATGCATGAACTAGATTTTGCGGCGAGTGAAATTGTGAAAGGTGAAAGGAATGCTCGAGGAAATAACTCTACTCTTCGCCCCTAAAGACTAGGGCAACACGGTCGCCATCGGCGAGTCTTTCATTTCCCACGACGACTACAGGTTGTCCAGCTCGCAATTTTGCATTTACTTGAATCATTTCTTCCATGGCAACTCCCAGCTCGACGGGTACGCGTTTCACGACGCCATATTTGGGATTATCCTTGTCGGGTTCCACCACGAAGACTTCGCGTTTTCCATTGGCTAAAACCAAGGCATCCTTTGGGACTAGAGGCAAGCTGCGAGCCGAACCAGCGGGTAAGTCGACTCGGGCCAACATTCCAGATAAAAGCAATGGCAAGTCTCCACGAAATTCGTTTTCAAGCCGCACGAAAATTGGGAAAGTTCGCGCTCGCGGATCGGCTTTGGGAACGATTCGATCCACTGTTCCAGTAAACAGCCTGTTGGGCAACTGCGAAAAATCGACTCGCACCGTTTCACCCACGTTCAGCTTAACCGCGTAGTCAGCCGTGATTGGAGCTTGTACTTCCACAGTGTCCATCTGGATTATTTCGACAACAGGATCTCCTGAGCTTATCCATGCACCGACTTCCGTAAACTCCTGCGACACGAAGCCATTGAAGGGAGCTCTTAAGCTATGTAGCCGAATACGGTCTTCAATTAGTTTTAGCCTTTGCGTCTGAAGGGAAACTTGAGCTTTGCTGGCAGCGATTTGTTCGGTGCGTGATCCAGCAGCAATTCTGGCGTAGAGTGCTTTAGACGCGTTGTAGGCAAATCTTGTTCTGCTGGCGCGCTCTCGAGCATCTTCTAGATCGGTCTGTGTTGCTGCTCCAGAGACAGCAATCTGCTCCAAGCGTTTGAGCTGACTGGCAGCGATCTCCATAGCAGCCTTGGCTCCTTGGAGGTTTGCTTCCGCTTCGGCGATTTCTTCAGGTCTAGAGCCGTTTACGACCTCAGCCAACTGTTGTTTATAGAGCTCCAATTCGGCTTCCGCAGCGGCCTTTTCAATCTGTAGTGTACCGGTGCGTAGCTCGGCCAAAATCTGGCCCTCCTTCACGCGATGGCCGACGTCAACGAGAAACTTCTCAACGCGACCTCCTACAGCTACACCAATCATGCTGGTTCGAAGTGGCTGCACGGAGCCGACGACCCGGTAGCCGGAATTGACGGACTTCTCGACGACGGTGTCGACTATCACAGGCGGTGGAACTGCTTCATCCCCCTTGCTTTGTCCAGAAATAGTTGGGCATACGGCGAGGACTAACATTGCCGCAAAATGAATTGTTTGGCAGGTCGTTTGCGTCAATCCAAGTTTGGCTTGCCAATTGGGGACAAAGAGTCGTTTGTTTCGCGTGGCGTGCACGGAAAATCCTAGTGAAGGTGGGGAGCTTTGGAGTGGGAATTAGTATTATGAACAAGCTGCGAGTTAAGGATAAGACGCACAGTAAGATTTATAGCGCGGGCAGTAAATTACCGTGATCTCTCCCCACCAGTATAGTTCGCACAGCAACTGGGCGTTTCTAGCTTAGAATTAACACAATTGATCGCAACGTGGTTAAATTCGAAGAATTTGCACAAGCAAGTATCTTCTGCTTTCTTGCGTATCTCCTAATTTATGGCGCAAGGTAGAACCTGAGGGTGAGGGACCCTAAAAGTTCAGCCATTCATAAGCGTTTGCCCATTTGTCATATAAATGAGAATGACCGCGGTAACCAATCCTTGGATTGTCATCAAGCCGATCGCAGAAATGCAAATGGCAAAGATTCCCACCAGCGACTTGATACCCTGCAGTTGGTAGATCGATTTCCAAACAAAAAACTGATAACCGAGGCTCGCAAGCATGTAGATCAACGTCGATATCCCAGTCGACGTTAGGACTCCGATCGCAAGCAAAGGAATCGAGAGTGCATTTTGGAAGCCAATGATGAAGGCATTCACGACGATATGTTCGGCTAAGTTGAATTTGCTACTTCGAAAGAGTATCCAACAGAGGAAGGAGTTTAAAGGCAGCGTTACCAGCAGGAAGGCATTCATACATGCCAGCATGATCTCAGCAACACGCTCAGCTAATGACTCATTGAGGATCTTTCGCGCTTGCTCCGCATTTAACCTAAGTAAGCGGTTTTTTGTTGAACTCTCAATTTCGCTGAGCAATGCATCGGTGTTATCCAATTTCTTTTTAATGCTAGGCTCTATTTCCAAAGCGGTGCTGCCGTCGGTGGCATCGACACCCGCTTTGACTTGTTCTGCGTAGAAATCAGGTGGGAGGAAAATCACGAAGAAGAGTGTCACCACGGCCGTGCTCATTGCAAGGTAACGCAGGGGATTAGTGAAGGGCTTGCGGTCTCCTCTCAGGTAACTTCGAATCATCTTTGTAGGTTGGGTCGCGAGCCTTAGGGTCGTGAGTAAAGCCCCTTTTTCCAACGAGAAGAACGCCATGATTTCTTCCGCCACCACGCTCAGGGAGATTCGGTTCGTTTGTTCGTCGCCGGCTTCAGGATTCAATAGATACTCAAGGTTGACTTTAAATTTGGAAAGACTCGGCGCTGTTGATCTAAAGCAAGGATGCGTTTGCAACAAGAAGGCCAGTGTCCCGCGCACTTATTCAGGCAGAATTAATTCACAGGAAGACCTGCGGCCTTCACTGTTCGCAAGGAAAGGATCGATTGAATGTTGGTTACGCCCGGAACTTTGCTGATTGAATGGCGTAGAATTCGCTCGTAATCCTCCGTGTCTACCGCGACGATACGCAGCAAGTAGTCGTATTGTCCACCAACTAAGTAACATTCCAAAACCTCTGGAATGCCCTTGATCGCTTTTTCAAACTGTTCGAAGGCATCGTCTTTTTGCGTTGCCAAGGAAAGTTCGACGAAGAACTCCACGCGATAGCCCAATTTTTTCGCTGAGAGCTTAGCTACGTAGTTGGTTATAGTACCTGCCTCTTCGAGCGCTTTGATCCGTCTGTGGCAGGCAGAGGTTGAAAGGTGGACTTTCTCAGAGATTTGGGCGACGGTCTGACGACAGTCACGCTGCAATTGCTCAAGAATCGCGACGTCGGTTTCATCCAATAGATTGGATACTGTTTCATGTTTCATGACAGAACCAAGAGAATACCAAAGCAAAAATCGGTAAGATCTGTGCGCGTGATTATTGATTGCACACCCATTATGCGCGGTCGACATTAGGTCGCGAAGAGACAAACGGTCTCAATGGCGTAAGTTTCCGAGGCAAAGATGAACGAAAAACGGCACCCAAAATTGGGTGCCGTTGATGGATCAAGTTGATCCTTTTACGTCGACTCAATTGGCCTATTTGCTTTGCCAGTTCTCGGGATTTACCAATACCAGGAATAGGTGTTGTAGTTGCTTACGATAATCCCACGCGAAGGAATGTAGTAGCGTTGGACGCCGTTGGACATATAGCTAGAGTTCATCGTCGGGCGAAGTGGGCTGTAACCGATCCACTTGTTGAACTCCATTCGCAGCATGCGTTGTTGAGCTTCAAAATGGGCACGCTGTTGGGCCATGGTCATTGGCTTGACGCTGTAACTCGAAGCTTCCGTGCTGGTGAGAGGAATGGAATCATTTTTTGGCTCTTGGCCAACAAGGCTACTTGAGAAGGCAACTAACAGGGCCAGCACTAGGAGGCCGGTTCGTCTTTTTAACATTTCAGATCTCCACGAATTGGTGCCAGAGCTCTTCGCTCTGACGAAGACTCTCTCGGGAATGTGCGACACCCCAGGAACGACTTGGAGCAACTCTGGTGGGCCACAAAGATTCGGACTTCACACCGAGCATCGACACCTGCCAGAGAGTGCTTTGAGGAAGAAAGACATAGAATAGGAAATTGCACGCTGATCAAGGCACTGCTGCCTTTTGCGGAAGATGTTTCGTTCGCAAGCTAATAAGAGTTGCGCGTATTAAGAAACAATCCGGCTAAGAAATTCGTGGCATTTGCGGCATATAGTTCGTTCGGCGCGCGTTTGCCGATAAGAACGAGTACAACTTGGCACTCGAAGCAGGAAGTATCGATGGCGTTGGCTATGCAGACTGGAGCAAGAAAGCACGCAAACGTACTTTGGTAGTTACGACAAAGACGCGATTCCCATCGTGAAGCGCACCGTAGGACCATGGACTAGCACCGCGCAGAATGCGCATCGCCGAACTCAAATTCTCAACGGGATATGCATCTTCGATTTCGGTTACGTACAAGACGCCCGCATAACTGTCAATCTTCCAAGTGCGTTGAGTAGAGCCAAATTCCCCCGCATCTCCGATGAGACATTCTGCAGAGGTACCTGGCGCGGGCGAGATACCTTTAAAGTTACTTCGCAGAAAGTAGTAGGTTTCTTCGGACAGTTCCTGTTCGCTCCAGCCCGTTTGGGTCTCAGCGGCGTTCTTGCAAAACGCCAGTAATTCTTGAGGGGAACGTGGGCGATTCATCCAGGCCAGGCCAATTCCCAGCAGTACCGCACACGCGATCGATGAGGCTCCGATCAAGAATGCCTTGGACGAGAAGATACCGAGGATGCCATTTGCGCTTTGCTGAGCAAGCTCAACAGTCGATTGAGAATCGCTGGCTCTCGACGTGGAGTCGATGTTGTTTGCATTATTGGGCGCTTCAGCCTGCAAACGCACTTGGTCCACAAGACTCTCTTGCAAACCTGCTGGAGGCTCGAGCGAGTCCAAAGCCGAAACCAGCTCCTGCTCAAAATTGTCTTGTCCCGTTTTGTCTGACATCTGCTTGAATTGAACGAACTTAAGTGCGTAATGAAAATTAGTGGTTGGGGTTAGCGGTTACTTTCGAGTGCTTGTTTCAGGTGTGTCTTCGCGCGATTCAAGCGACTCATGACGGTACCGATCGGAATGTCCAGTTGCTGAGCAATCTCGGAATAACTTAGATGTTCAAAATAATACATCATGAGCACTAGCCGAAATTCACTAGCTAGTTTTGCCATTCCTGCTCCAACCCACTCGGTTGTTTCGATGGTCTCATCCGGCAGTACTTCCGATAAGTCGGCTTCGCATTCAGTTGTGGTTACCCTTGGTTTTAACTGCACACGTAGTACTTCATTCCTAGCAATCCGAAGCAACCAGCCTTTGGCGGCCGCCATTTCTCGCAAGCCGTGGATGCCCTTGAAAGCCCTCAGGAAAGTTTCCTGCGTTGCATCTTCTGCAAGTTCACGTGCGTGGCATATCCAGTAACAGTAGCGAAAAACATCTGCATGGTAGAGAGCGATCAACTGCTCCACCCTTTCGGTTCGACGTTCGTTGGTCCATTGCTCCGACGAGCTCGCTTCTGAAGCCCGCGCAGGCAGCACTGCAGCATACTTAGCGTTGTTTTCAGATCGTGGAGAGTCCGTAATGGGATTATCCAACGCTGGCATAGGAGGAGTATCCGACGAATTCGCTTTTGAGCCTGCCTCAGGGGTTCGGCATTTTTCCTTCGGCTGACAAACCTCAGGAGGCTCAAGTGCGGCCGATTTATGTGAAGCTTCTTTAACCATAGAGTTGGAGGGGGAAAGAAATATTCCCGTGGATTAGCCAAAATCTTTACAAATCTCCAACTGCCAAGGGGAAGACAGTCGCAAACCTGCTGAACCTGTTTTAGAGCCCACATCCTTCACGTTGGACAGAGGACCACGCGGCAATTCGTATCTGCTCCGACATTCTTGTGTATCGATCCTGGCCCGAACCTGCCAAAAATCGAACTATTCTACGAGAATCGCCTCCCAGAAGTTCTGCATTGATTTCTGGGCCTGAGTTCGCAATCTGACTCACGACTGTTTGGGGCAACTAGCTAGCGGGCGTCTTTAGGAATGAGTTCCATGCACAGAAGGCGATCTTTTCCACGCAGGTAAAGATCTCCATGGGACAGGATGGGGGCTGCCCAGCAGGGGTAGGTTAGCAGCGCTTTGCCGTCGCTGGGATCTGCAATGCTCCCCAAGTCGACTTGGGCGACGACATCCAGCTTTTCGGGTGTTGGTCGTACTAGCTCTAAGTTTCCATGTTCACCAAGCACGATCAAATACCCGTCCGCGACCAGCACGCTACTGCGTTCGTGTTTGCGAACTGTCCATTGCACCTCTCCGTCACTCCAGCGAACACATCGGAAATCACAATCAGGGCGATTGCGACCACTGCAACCATAGAGGAAGCCGTCAACCAGAACCGGGGTGGACCAATGAGCCCTAAACGAAAGTTCGCGATAGGATCCTTCGTCCTTGCGAATGACCTCCGGGGTTCCGTCTTGGACCCGCAGTAAAACACTCCCAATTTCATAGGTCTCTGATAGTAGAATTTCATCTCCACGTGTTACCGGCAAGGCCGCGTTGACGCTCTCCAGGGATTCTGCACGCCAGGGGAATTCAAACAGTTGTTTGCCGCTGGAAGGATCAAAAGCAATCAAACCGCTACGAAGGAAGGCGAGGCCAGTTGCCTTACCTTCGATGTTTCGCACTGTCATGGAGACGTAGCTAGCGAGATCATCGCCCAGTCGATATTTTTCTTTGCCAGTCTTCTTGTCGAACGCGACAATTGCGCTTCCATTCGGTTTAACGTAGTTGAGACGGCCCGGTGGAACACGCAAAGAATCTTCAGGACTACCGCCGACCATTACTAGCAACAGATCTTGAAAAACGTAAGGGGTGCTGGCGACTCCGAAAAAGTTTTGGATCACTCGATACTCGTCATTCAGGTTCTTCGTCCAAAGTAGCTTGCCATCTTCCAGATTCACGCAAGAAAGTTGGCCAGCTACCC